>JALYUC010000024.1 GCA_030853965.1 Verrucomicrobiota bacterium
CCAGGGCGAGCTCACGATAGTCGCCGATGTCGCGCCCGAGAGGGAGCGTCGGCTCGGCTTCTGGAAGAAGATATGCGCCAGAGCTGACGGAGAAGCCAACGTTCCACATTTCGTCTGGGCGAAAACCGACGCGCCCACTGAAGGTCGGATGCTCGAGGCCAACTTCGGTGAGGTCCCACGCCTCGGGTCGTGAGGCGAGAGAGACGTTTTTGATTTCGGCCGCGTAATCGAATTTGTCGAGAGTGCCAAAGACGGAGAAACCGCTGGCATAACTTGGGCCCCAGATGATTGGGAGGCGCAGATATTTGTCGGAGTAACCATCGCCAGTGAAGGGGCCGTATTCCTCGCTCGGCACGTGACCCCAATACTGAAAATCATTGACGTCTTCAGGCGCCGCGATGTCCCAGATGGCGGTGACGTTCTCGTAAGGTAGCGGGGCGTTGATGAACGGATTTTGCCAGGAGTCGTGGCGCTGGACCCAGTTGCCTACGACAGTCGCGAATTTTCCGATCTGAAAATTGATGCGCGAATTATCCAGCGGCGTGTAACGCAGAAAATATTCGTCGGCGCGCGCTTCGAGCTGTTGGTTGGCAGGATCAAAGCCGCGATCCACGCGTGCCTGCACAAAGAGATAGAAATGCTTGCCGACCGAGGCGTCGAGAAACAACGTCAGACGCGGATTGAAAAGGAAATCGTTCGGCGTGTAGATAAGGCCGGGGGCGGGTTGTTCGAGGAAATATGATTCAAGATCGACAAGGCCGCTCAATTGTAGCTGGAAACGATTCTGCGGATCACGAATCGAGAGCGCGTCATTAACGCGATCGAAAAGTTCGGCGCGCGCCATCAAGGAACTCCAGAGCAGGAGCAGGAGCGCGAGCACGATTACGAAGGTGAGAGCCCTACGCCGCATGGAGTAATTTGTCGATGGTGCGGCGCAGAGCGTCGATGGTGACGGGCTTGCTCAAAACCACGTCAACAGCCTGGGACTGAGCGCCGGTTACTTCGATGAGCGCGCCAAAACCGGTGAGCATGATCACCGGAATGTTTTGGTTCACTTGCTTGATGAAATGCGCAGTTTGTTCGCCGTTCATCTCCGGCATGGCGCGGTCAAGAATGACGAGATCAAACTGGCGCAGCCGGAATTTTTCGAGTGCCTCGCGGCCACTGGTCGCGGTGGAAACATTGTGCCCATCGCACCGCAGATACATTGAGAGCACTTCGAGCACACGCGGTTCATCGTCGACGATGAGCACGTTAAGAGCCGGTCTCGAATGCGCGGCGAGCTCGGCCGACGCTTCTTTGATCGGCGCGGTCTCCGCCAATGGAATGCGAATGATGAAAGCGGTGCCTTTTCCCACCGCGGATTGGATTTCCAATTGGCCGCGATGCCGTTCAATAATTCCGTGAACCATGGAGAGACCGAGACCGGTGCCGCGTTCGCCCTTCGTGGAGAAAAATGGCTCGAGACAGCGTTGACGGACGGACTCGGTCATCCCGGTGCCGGTGTCGCTGACACGAAGCACCGCCTTGTCGTCCTCGATCGAAGTCACGAGAGAAATACGACCGCCTTCGGGCATCGCATCGACGGCGTTGAAAAGCAGATTAGTGAGGACTTCGCGCAGCGCCGATTCCTCAGCCGCGATCATGGGCAGCGCTTTGAACTCGGTGGTTACGCGAACGGTGTTTCCGGTGGCTTGGGCTTGATAACGCCACTTCGGTTCGGTAAGCGAAACTGCTTGCTGAATAATTCTGGCAAGATCGACAATGGGAAATTCCTCGTTGGTCTCCGCCGGGCGATAAAATTCGCGGAGCCGGCTGACGACATTGGAGGCGTCTTGCGCGGAAGTGCGCAACATTTCGAGACAACGCAGCGTCTCTTCTCTGTCATCAAGCATCGCCGGATTTTTGATAAGCACTTCGGCAAAACCGAGAATGGGAGTAAGCGTATTGTTAAAATCATGTGCGATGCCGCTGGCCATTTGGCCGATGGCGCTCAAGCGTTCCTGCTGAATTACCTGCTGCTGGGTCTCCTTGAGGTCGGTGAGCGCCTTCTCGAGTTCCCGATTAACTTCGCGCAAGTCATGCTCGGCCCGCTTGCGCCGCGTCAAGTTTTCAACCGATCCGGCGACGATTTTATCGACCGGCTTGGATAGTCCTTTTGCCAGGAACAAACTGGCGGCGAACCCGCAGAACAGCACTCCCAGGCCGAAGGCGATGATTTTCCAGCGAAGCATCTTTTCTTCGCGCAGAGATGCGGCCAATGGGTAAAGGCAAACCTGGTAAGCCGGTGCAAATTGCGTTTCCGGATCGAGCGCTTTGTAAAACAAGAGGTGCAGTCCCCTTTCCAGATCCACCGCCACATGGCCTGTCCTGCGCGGCGTCATCCCTTCACCCATGCGATGCACGACTAGATGTCGATCCGCCGCGCTCAGCCCGTCGATGTAAAGTTGTTGGTTAAGCCAAATGCCGGTTTTGATCGCGGTATCCAAGTCCGTTCCGGCTGGTTGGATCGAAGTAATCGGGAAGCCGAGAACGAGCGCGCCGAGAATTCTACCTTTCCAATCGAGGATTTTCGTCAAGACCACTTCGCGAAGCACGCGGGGCTGATTTCCCCTGGTGAGGGCAAGAAACGCTACGTTTTGTTCATCTAAATCGCGAAGTGCCTTCCCCATCGGGAGCAGCGCTTCATCCAGATTTATTTGATCGGTGAGTCCGGCCGCATGATCGCCCGGAGGTATGACCGCCCCATGGGCATCGAAGAATCGAAAAAATGAAGCGCGTGTCGAATACGTTTCCGTTTCGCCCAAACCGGGCTCGACGAAGATTCCCTGCAATTCGGTAAGAGCGTTGCGATACAAATCATCGAAGTCCTTTTCTTCGAGCGCGGCGCGCATTCTCACGGAATGGGAAAGGGCACGGCATTTTTCGGCGATGACACCGGATTGAGCCTCCTGCACGGCAAGAAAGGAGCGCACCTGGTTTTGAAATTGCGCGTCCAGTGCTTCCTGATGGGTCGCGCGCAGATTTTTCTCCGCGAGATAAAGCGTGGCGCTGGTCACAGCGACCACCACCAACATCAATGCGAGTAGTAGTTTGGCGCGAAAGCTTAGCGCATTCAGCGCATTCGTGAGGTTCAAGATGGGAGAACTTTTGTCTGTTACCTGGCCGGAAGATCGACATGCAGAGTTGCGCCGTTCTTCAGCTCGATTGGATGTTCCCGAACGTCGTTGTCACTGATCCACGCTTTGAGCGTGTAGCGCCCCGCGGGTAAATGATCGAGCCGGTAGCGACCGGCCACGTCGGTCTTTTGAAAATACGGCGTTTCCAATATCAGAATTGTCCCGCGCATCCGGTCGTGAATTTCACAATGGATGGTGACGACGCCGGGCTTATCGAAAACGACGCTGGCCGGTTTTTCGTTTTTGCGGAAGCGCCCCAAGTCAAACCGCTTGGTTTTGGAGTAAGAAAAAACGTTATGATAAGTCTCGTCGAGATTCGGAAAATCGACGGCAGTACCGACTTGGATGGGTATCAGCTCCGGCTCGAACATCATGTTCTTCTGAGCCATTTGAGCGGGCGATTTCGCGCCTGAATCGTTCTTTACCGGAAAATCTCCAATAAGGTAAACAACGGCGATCGGGGGGTCCGTGGGCGCCTCTGGAACTTCAACATCGGTGCGATAGCGCTGGTTAAGGGGCCGCGCCATGGTCGGTTTGGGCAATTCAACCCTGCCCTCGACAGAGGCGTCCGCCCAAAGGCCACCAGCCGGGACAGACCACGCGACCAGGGTCGTAGCAATTAGCAATTTCGAGCACACGCCGATCTAGACAGAAGCGAGAAAAATGCCACCGCGAGCGGCATTTACGACTAAGCGGGAGTGTGCAGGCTTAGCAGGGACTGTGTTATCGGTGGAATCGACTTATGCGGCCAGTAGTCGGGTAACATCGTTCGATGCGATGATTCCTTGGAATTTCGGATAAAGAAACTTCGCGACGGGTGCGTTTTCTCTCGCCAGCCCGATTGCATTCGTGAGCCCGGCTTCCCGCATCAGTCGAAGCGAACTCTCCAGCAAACACGTGCCGAAGCCGCGGTTGCGATATTCCACTAAAATACAAGGACCGGGCGCAAGATGGCTGAGGGCGTCTGGATCGAGGCATAGCACAGCCGCGCCGATGATCCGAGTCCCATGACGAAGCGCGAGACATGTAGTGTTGTCACCAGCGAAAGCGCCGTCCAACCAATTATGAAGCTTGTGCATGACTTCACCTATCGCGGGGTTCCAGGTTGGATCGAGAAGAAACGAAGTCGAAAAAACTTTGCGCAATTCTGTTTCATCCTCTCCAGTCGCCGGAGTTATTTGATAATGCTCTGGCAACTGCAAATCAGCGGGAGACAGTTTTCTTAAATCCCAAGTGAATCGGACCCAGTTAAGCAGTTTCATAATCTAAATAGACGAGCCAGGTATTGGACGGTGACGTGTGCGAAAGATTTAACCCCTTCCATTCCTTTTTGTTCTTCCCCACGTGAAATCGCTGGCGAGTAGCTGTTTGCGCCGGAAAACGTCGGAAATAAAGACGGTTGAGCGGTGGGTTAGAGCGATTGCACGCTCTTCAACATATCGGTAAAGGAATGATAAAGTTCCCGGTGCTGTGAAACTCCGCGCCGCAAGACCGGTTTAAAGTTGGCCAGGTCGGCAATGTTGATGATTTGGTCGACGCTCTGCACGAATGCGCTCATGGCATCGTTAGTCGCAAAACGGTGGCTGAGGAGTGTGACAAAATGTTCTCGCCGCCGCGCATCCGGGCGTCTGACCATCTCGCGCAAAATGGGATTGGTCTGTAAAGTTGAACCTTTAAAATTTTCGTAGATCACGACCACGTCGTAGTTGTAGGTCTTGAGTTTGAGGATGACGTCTTCTTCGAATAACCCGAGGTGGACTTTGTAGGTCATGTCGATCAGCTGCGGGACAAGGATTTTCTGGTATTGCTGATGATCGACGCAGACCAGGGCGGTGTTGTCGCCCAGATCTATAAAAGGTGAGTCGTGTTCCTGTTCCATGAGCGGATTTAATCGAAGGCGTTGGCCGGAACGTCGAGGCGCAGCCCGGAATCGAGCTCGGTATCGATTCCACGCGCCTTCTGAATTAAGTCGATGCCCCGGGTGATGCGGCCCTTGCGTGAAGCGTAAAGTTTTGCCGTCTCTTCAGTAATGAAGCCGTTTTCGTAAGCGTTAATAATGGACTGGTCGAACGTCATCCAGCCAAAGGGCGCGCTCGCCTCAATGATCTCGTAGAAGCTGCGATGTTCGCCTTCCCCCAGGGCGATGGCTTCCCGCGTGCGAAGATTGTATCCGAGAATTTCGCTCAGCAACTGTCGGCCGCCGCCAACTTTTGGCGCGAGCCGCTGACTGATGACGTAGCGCAGGGTATCGGCGAGACGAATGCGAAGTTGCTTTTCTTCACCAAGAGAAAAAAGGCCGAGGATACGATTGATTGATTGGCCGGCGTCGACCGTGTGGAGGGTACTCAAAACGAGGTGGCCGGTTTCCGCGGCCATGAGTGCGACTTCGACCGTCGCGCGATCGCGCATTTCACCCACTAAAATAACCTTCGGCGCCTGGCGGAGAGCGGCGCGCAACCCGTTTGGATAATTGTTAAAATCGTGACCCAGCTCGCGCTGATTAAAGGTAGCTTTGAGTTTGGGATGAACGAACTCGATCGGATCTTCCAGAGTAATAACGTGCACCGGCTGCGTCACGTTGATCTCGTTTAGGATGGCGGCCAGGGTGGTCGTCTTTCCGCTGCCGGTTGCGCCGGTTACGAGGACCAAGCCGGTCTTTTCCCTTGCGACTTCGCTGAAAATTGGCGGCAGCCCGAGTGATTCGACCGTAGGCACGTGTCCTTCCAGTTTGCGCAATACGACGGAGAAGTGGCCTTGCTGACGGAAAACACTGACGCGAAAGCGAGCTTCCTCATTGAGCGAATAACTGCAATCGCACGAGCCTCCCGTGAGGTAATCGTAAATTAAACGTCGATTGCCCTGCATGAGGGTAAGCGCGATTTGCTCGGTTTGATACGGAGTGAGCGCTTCAATCGGTGGATCGACATATACCGGTTTCAGCTCGCCGAAATCCTCGACCTGGAGTGGGTAGCCGACGGAAAAATTGAGATCAGAGATGCCGTCATATGTTTTCAGCATCGCCGAGAGAATCTTATCGAGATCGGGTACTCTCATTGGTTATTCTTCCGACGCATCGGCCGGTGGCTCCTTCAAGAATTGGCGGAATTTCTTTTTGTCGATCGCCTTGTCGTAGGCTTCTTCCGGGCTGATGCGCATGTTGCGCAGATGATCCATGATCGCGTCGTCGAGCGGTTGGTTGCCCTTCTTTTTCCCGACTTGAATCATACCGGGAATTTGGTGGGTCTTTCCTTCGCGAACCAGATTGGCAATAGCCATGTCGACAACGAGAATTTCCAAGGCCGCGATACGGCCCGGTTTGTCGATCCGCTTAAAAAGATTTTGCGCGATCACGCCTTTGAGCGATTCGGATAGAGTGGTGCGAATTTGATTTTGTTGATGCGTGGGGAACACATCGATGATTCGGTCGACTGCTTTTGAGGCGCTCGATGTGTGTAAGGTGCCAAAAACGAGGTGACCGGTAGCTGCGGCAGTGAGTGCCAGTTCTATTGTTTCGAGATCGCGCATTTCCCCGACCAGCAGGATGTCGGGGTCTTCACGCAAAGCGCCGCGCAATGCGGCCGCAAAGGAACGCGTGTGGATTCCTACTTCGCGATGTTGCACAAGACAGTTTTGGCTGCGATGCACGAATTCGATCGGATCCTCGACGGTAATAACATGGTCCTGTCGCTGAAGATTTGCGTAATCCATCATTGCCGCGAGCGTCGTGGATTTCCCCGAACCGGTGGGCCCGGTCACAAGAACCAGCCCTTTTTTGAGCATGGGAAATTTTTTCAAAACGGGTGGGAGGCCGAGTTCCTCAACCGTCAACACCGTCGAAGGAATCAAGCGGAACACGGCCGAGATACCGTATTTTTGCTGAAAGAAATTCGCACGGTAACGCGCCACTCCCGGCACTTCATATCCGAAGTCGACGTCCAAACTTTCCTCAAAGACTTTGATTTTTCCCTCCGGGGCGATCTCGTAGACCATTGCCTTCAATTCGTCGTTCTGGAGGGGCGGAAAATCGACTCGGACGAGGTCACCATTGATGCGAAGCATCGGAGGATTGTTCGTCGCAAGGTGGAGATCCGAGGCCTTTTGCTCGGCCATCAGTTTGAAAAAAGCGTCAATGCGAGCCATGGGCGACGTGCCCAGAAGGAGCTAAATTAATGCCAGAAGTGCGGATTTAGCTTCCAGGGGCTCGCCAAGCTCCCGCGCTCGGGCGATTCCGTTGATAGCATTTATCGCTACGTCTGTCTGGCCGCGTCCAGCGTCGAACGCACTTGGGCGAGCAATTTCTCTCGCGAATAGGGCTTCGGAATGAAGCCGCTCAATCCTTGAGCGAGCATAGAGCTGATTTTGCTCTGCTCGGCAAAACCACTGCTCAAAACAACGTTGACGTCCGGGTTGAGAGTGCGCAACTCATCAAACACTGCGTCGCCATCCATGACCGGGAGGAAGAAATCGAGGATCACTAATCCGATCTGCTTGCCAAGCCGTTCGTAAATCTTCAGCGCATCAAAGCCGTCGTGCGCGAGAATTACCTTGTAGCCTTCGTCGGCCAGCATTTCAGACGCGAGTTCGGCCACTTCTACCTCGTCTTCAATGAGCAAAAGCAGTTCCCGGTTGCCCTTACCATTCTTGACCTTGATGTCTGCGGGAATTGCTACCGGCGCGGAGGAATTTCTCGCGGATTTTAATTTAGGTTTTTCTCCGCTGGCCACCGGCGTTATTACGCTGGCGACGCCTGCCGGTACGGTGCGCATCGGCGGCGGAAGGACGGTGAAAGGCGTATGCGGCGGCGCGGGCGCCGTTGCCCGCTTACCGGTGGTTTTCGCGAGAATTTTCGAAGTTACTCTATCGAAAAGAGCCTGCGCGGTTTTCGTAGCCAATTCCACCCGCTCCCCGAGCAAATCGATGTAATTGTGCGCGCCTTTGTGGCGCCGCGCCAGATCGGAGTAACGGGCGACTTGTTGTAAGATCGAATTCAATTCGGTGCACGTCGTTGCGATCCACTTCAAGTCTTCGTGATCGAGCATAATGTGCGCTTCTTTAATCTTAATCGCTATCCTCCAGGCACGCCCACCAAACACAACCAAGGACCGCAAAAAAGGTGATCGCGAATGAACTGATAGTCAGCATACGTCCAAAAGGTTTTGTTAAATCAGCACCCTTCATGCCGTGCCTTCGCCCTAGCTTCACTCATAAATCTTTGTGGCGCTCGATTTTATTTTCAAACGCGTGTTCTCGCAAGAACCCGCGAAGTCTTCCAATACCTGCACAATATTCAAATCACAGCGTCGAATCCAAGTGTCCGGTTGGACAATGGAGTAGCCCATTGGCAAAGCAAAATTTTGATTGGCGG
>JALYUC010000027.1 GCA_030853965.1 Verrucomicrobiota bacterium
TCTCGTGTGCCCATTCGTCGGCCGCTTTCTCACTCACTTGCATCAAGCCGCGCTCGCCGGCACTCCCATATTTTCGCGCGTCAAACCGGCTTTCGCGCCAGACGATCGCTTTGACGAGCATCGGATCGAGATGATTTTCCGTCGCCACCGTCCGGATCAAGCGATCATACTGCCGAAAACGCGCCGGACTTATCCACTCGTAAAATGTGTAAACCGGATCTCCTGAGCGGAGCGCGAGATAACCAAAGCCCGCGCCCAGCGCGAGCAGGACGCAGAGGATTAGCTTAAATAGAAATCGAACCACGAGCGATCATCAATCCATGCAACCTTCGGTGGATCAATTAAATTCCTAAGTGGTGTTGCAGCCTAAATTGACCTACGTCCGCGTCGTCATCGATCGCGCGATCCATCGTGAGCTCGATTATCTCGTGCCCGAGACGCTGATCGAGCGGGTGGATGTTGGCTCGCGCCTGCGAGTGCCTTTCCGCGACAAATCCGCGCTCGCCACCGTTGTGGCGGTGCTCGACCAGAGCGACGCCTCCGGCATCCGGCCGATTGAAGCCGTGGTCGGGGATGCGCCGGTGTTGAGTCCACAATTACTCGAATTGGGCAAATGGATGAGCACCTATTATTGCTGCCCGATCGAGACCGTCATGCGCAGTTTGTTGCCGCAGGTGGTGCGACGCGCCGAAGTGGGATGGAAAAAGCAGCTCTTCGTGCAACCGGTGCGTAAAATCGACAATGAGGAAATTGAAAAGCTAAGAAAACGCGCTCCGCGCCAGGCGGAATTGCTCGATGCGATCGCGAAGTTAACCGCGCCAGTTCCAGCAGCAGAATTATTGCGCAACGTTTCGATGGATAATCAAACTCTGCGCGCGCTGGTCAAACGCGGCTTCGCCGAGTTGCATGAAGAGGCCGTCGAGCGCGATCCCCACGGCGACGAGCAATTTATCGCGACGGCAGACCTCCAACTCAACGCCGAGCAGGCGCTCGCATTGAAGCAAGTCATCCAAGCGCTCGATTCCCCGGAGACCTCGCAGCCGATTTTGCTGCACGGCGTGACTGGTAGCGGTAAGACCGAAATTTATTTGCAAGCGATCGACGCGGCGGTGGCGCGCGGGCGCACTGCCATCGTGCTCGTTCCAGAAATCGCGTTGACGCCGCAAACAGTCGAGCGATTCAAAGGCCGCTTTGCCAATGTGCAGGATGCGGTCGCGGTTTTGCACAGCCATCTATCCGAAGGCGAGCGCCACGATGAGTGGCACAAAATTCATTCCGGGCGGGCCCGGATCGTAATTGGCGCGCGTAGTGCGGTTTTCGCCCCACTCAAGAATCTGGGGCTGATCATCGTCGATGAAGAACACGAGACCACCTATAAACAGGAAGAAGCGCCGCGCTATCACGCGCGCGATGTTGCAGTCGTGCGCGCAAAGATCGAGAAGTGCGCAGTCGTTCTCGGAAGTGCCACACCGTCTCTGGAAAGCTATCACAACGCGACGGCCGGGAAGTATCATCTCGCGCCGCTCACGCAACGAGTCGACCAACAGCAAATGCCGCTCATGCGTATTGTCGATCTTCGCCGGGAGCGACGAAAAGAGAAGATCGCCGCGATCCTCTCGGAAAAATTGCGCGCTGCTATTTCGGATCGTTTGGAAAAACGCGAGCAAACGATTTTGTTCTTAAACCGGCGCGGCTTTTCTACTTCGCTTCTTTGCAGCAACTGCGGCGAAGCGCGCAATTGTCCCAATTGCAGCGTCGCCCTCACCTTCCATCGACATGTGGCGCGGTTGAGCTGTCATTTGTGCGGCCACACCGCGGCCGTTCCCAAAAAATGCCCGGCCTGCGGAAAGGACGCGCTGATTTACTCCGGGTTCGGCACCGAGAAGGTAGAGGCCAATGTCACGCAAATTTTTCCGCAAGCGGCCGTGCGGCGCATGGACGCCGATTCCATGACGCGCAAACAAGCTTATCGGGAAACACTCCTCAATTTTCGCGCCGGCAAGATCGACATTTTAGTCGGGACGCAAATGATCGCAAAGGGTCTCCACTTTCCGAATGTAACGCTGGTTGGAATCATCAATGCCGACCTGGCGTTGCACTTGCCGGATTTCCGCGCTGGTGAGCGGACATTCCAGTTACTGACGCAAGTGGCCGGGCGCGCCGGACGCGGCGAAACACCGGGCGAAGTCTTCGTGCAAACCTACACGCCATTTAGCCCATCGATTCAATTCGCGCGGCACCACGATTTCGCCGGTTACTTCCAACAGGAGCTGGAATTCCGGGAACGCTGCGATTTCCCGCCGTTTAAACATGCGGTTCTGATCACGGTCCGTTCAGCGCATGAAACACGCGCAAAATTTTCCGCTGAAACTTTGGTGCGACGATTGAAAGAAACGCTCGGCGCGGAATTCATCCTGGGTGAAGCGACGCCCGCGCCGTTGGAAAAGTTACAAGGCCAGTACCGGTTTCACATCCTGATGCGCGGCGAAGCGATCGTGCGGCTGAGCCGCCTCGTGCGCGAGACGCTGGACAAGTTGCCGTTTCCCGAAGATGTGGCCGTGGCCGTAGATGTCGATCCTTACCAACTTCTTTAACATTGCGGCTCCATCCCTGATTGCGTAGGGATGCACGGTTCCATGTCGCTTCGAAAAACCTTGATCATTATCGCGGTTGCGTGGCTTGCGCTCATCACTCTCATTCACGCTTCGATTAATCTGCACGTCTTTCGTTCGAAACCGACGACCGCAATGGGCCAAAATAAATTCCGGATCGGCTTTCTGCCGGTGACCTGTCATCTCACCTGCCCGGTGACCGATTTCATCAACAAGCAAATGACCGGCGAAAGCATCTTTGACCCGGTGCGTTTCAACGGCTGGCCGGAATTGAAAGAGGCGTATTTGTCCGGATATACGCCGGCGACTTTCATCCTCGCGCCGATGGCGATGGCGTTGCGGGAACAAGGCGTGCCGATCAAGATCGTTTATCTCGGCCATCGCGACGGGTCGGCCGTGATGGTGCACAAGGATTCGCAGGTTTATCGGATGGAAGACTTGCGCGGGAAACGCGTGGCCGTGCCGAATCGGTTCTCCAATCAAAGGCTGCTGATTTTTCGCGCGCTCAAGCAGGCCAACATGTCGATCAAAGATATCGAGCTGGTCGAGATGCCGCCGCCGGACATGCCGGCTGCGCTATACGCGAAAGCGGTCGATGCAATCTCGAGCGGCGAACCGTTCATGGGTCAGACCGAGCTGGATGGTTATGGCCGCGTGCTTTGGCTAACGAAAGATGTGTGGCCGAATTTCATTTCGTGCGTGCTAGCCGTTCATGAAGACATGATCAAAAACAATCGGCCGGCGGTGCAGCGACTCGTCGATGGAATTTCAAAGAGCGGAAAATGGATCGACAAGAGCATGGACCACCGGATGGAGACCGCGCAATTCGTGAGCAAGTTTTATTACAATCAGGATCCGCGGTTGCTCACGTTTGTTCTAAGCAAACCGCCCGACCGCGTGAAGTATACGAACCTCACACTGCGCAAGCCGGATTTCGAGGAGATTGAGCAGCTCGGGCGCGAAGCGGGGATTCTAAATGGCACCGCACATTTCGAGGATTACACCGACGCATCCTTTGTAACCGATGAAACCGCGGTGCAGCCCTATGCATGGGAGCCCAATTCAAATGAACAGCGTCGGCGCTGAAGCTTCTGTCGAGCAAACATCGACATCTACACCTCGTCGAACCTCGGCGCGGTTTCGAGATCCCGATTTTCTGCTTTGGCGAATCGTTCGGCCCGTCGGCATGGCCGCCTTGTTTCTGACCGGCTGGGGTTTGGCGGTGCGCTGGTCGCACAGCGACTTGTTTCCAACGCCAGGGAATGTGGCCCGCGGCATTGTCGAGCTCATTCAAAAAGGATTACTCCTGAAGTACATCGTGGCGTCGCTCTTTCGCGTCTCGTGGGGATTTACCCTGGCCGTCGTCATCGGGGTGCCGCTCGGTTTGGTGCTGGGCTGGTACTCGCGCGTTTTTCAAGCGCTCAATCCGTTCATCCAGGTTTTCCGTCCCATCTCGCCGATTGCCTGGATTCCGGTCGCAATTTTGTGGTTCGGCGTGAGCGATGCCGCGCCGATCTTCCTGATTTTCCTCGCCAGCGTTTTCCCAATCACCGTCTCTGCCGTAGCCGCAGTCCAACATATGCAGCTTGTTTATTTGCGCGCCGCGCAAAACTTCGGCTTGAGCACCGGTGAACTGTTTCGTCAGGTAATTTTCCGAGCGTGCCTGCCGCAGATCATCACCGGAATTCGAATCGCCCTTGGCGTGGCGTGGCTCGTCGTGGTTGCCGCGGAAATGATCGCGGTAAATAGCGGACTCGGTTACCTCATCATCGACGCGCGCAACGCTGGTAAACGTTACGATCTTGTCGTGGCGGGCATGGTCATGATCGGCCTGATCGGACTCGTTCTCGATTTGCTCGTGCGGCAACTGGAAAAATTTGACGAGGTACGTTGGGGTTACGCCGGACGCCGCCGATAATGCACTCCGCTGTTTCCATTCGCGAGGTGTCGATGCGTTTCCCGGGCAAACGCGCTGGCGAACAGATTGATGTGCTCGACAACATCAACGCCGAAGTCGCGCACGGGGAATTCGTTTGCATTGTCGGACCGAGCGGCTGCGGAAAATCGACGTTGCTCAATATCGTTGCCGGATTTCTGGATGCGACCAGCGGTGATGTGATTGTCGAAGGCCGACCGGTTCATGGGCCCGACCCACGCCGCATTTTCGTTTTCCAAGAAAATGGCGTCTTCCCTTGGTTGAACGCGCACGAGAACATTGGCTTCGGCTTGCGGCGCGTGGCACAACCTGAGCGCGACCGAACCATCTCGCGCTACATCGACATGGTGGGTCTCACCGGTTTTGACAACGCTTATCCCCATGAACTTTCCGGCGGCATGCGACAGCGCGTTGAAATTGCGCGCGCTCTCGCCGCCAATCCCGACATCATCTACATGGACGAACCGTTCGGCGCACTTGATTTCCTGACGCGGTTAAGAATGCGCGCCGATCTTGTCCGCATTTGGCAAAGCGAAAAGAAAACAATCCTCTTCGTCACGCACGACATCGAAGAAGCCGTGCAATTGGCTGACCGCGTTCTCGTCATGAGTCCGCGCCCGGGGACAATCCAGGAGATCGTCGATGTCGATCTTGCGCGACCACGCGATCTCAATTCCGCAGGTTATATCGAAAAGCGGGATGCAATTTTCCGGGTAATGGGCATGAGCTCACGGATCGGCGAGACAGCTGCTTAGCATTCGAAAGTCGAACTAATCGCGATGGCGAAAAGACGTGCACGCTCTTCGCATTGGCTGAACGATCGCTGGTGGCGGCTCGCCATCGGCGAGTGGATCGCGCTGACGCTTTCGTTTCTCGCCATCGTTGTGCTCTTTTGCCTTTTCTTCATTCGCCGGCACACGCTGCCGTATCATTTCGAGCACACGTTTGCCGTGAGCGACCCGGAGTTCGTCGGTTCTGCGCTGGCGCTGGGCGATCCTGTTCTCGTACCCGGCAACAAGATCGACATGTTGCAAAACGGCGACGAATATTTTCCCGCGATGCTGAGCGCGATCCGCGCAGCGCGCAAGACGATCAATTTCGAAGCGTTCATCTTCTATTCGGACGCAGTTGGCGATCAATTCCGCGATGCGCTTTCCGATTGCGCCCGGGCCGGGGTGGAAGTGCGCGTGCTGCTCGATGGTATCGGCTCGGGCAGGCGATTGAAGAATTCCGATGTGCGCGGAATGAAAAAGGCCGGCTGCAAGTTTGCTTATTATCATCCGACTCATTCCTGGCGTGTCGATCGCACTAATCGCCGTTCGCATCGTCGCATTCTCGTTATCGATGGAAAAATCGGATTCACCGGTGCGGTCGGGTTTGCCGAAAAATGGTCAGGTCACGCGCAAGACAAGAATCATTGGCGCGACGCGCAGATTCGGATCGAGGGCCCGCTCGTCGCCAAACTGCAAGCGGCTTTTCAGGAACATTGGGTGAAGACTTTTGACGAAGCATTGAGCGGCGCGGACCAATTTCCAACGCTCGATTCCGTCGGCGAGTTGAAGGCGCAGGTGGTGAGCTCGCGCTCGTTTTCGATGGCGCCGGTGCCGTTGCTCGAAGCGGTCGCGTTCACCGCTGCGACCAGGCGGATCTGCATCACCAACGCCTACTGCACGCCCACGCCCGATCAAGTTGAACAACTCGTTAACGCCGTCCATCGACATGTCGACGTTCGCGTGCTTTTGCCGGGACCGAACAATGATCAGCCGCTAACGAAATCGGCTGGGCGCGCCGCTTATGGGAAAATGCTCGAAGGCGGAGTAAGGATTTTCGAATACCAACCGACCATGATGCACGAGAAGTCGATGGTAATCGACGGGATGTTTTCCATGTTCGGCTCATCCAACCTCGACGCGCGTTCGTCGGAAATTAACGAAGAGCTCGATGTGGTTGTTTACGATCGCAACTTCGGCCGGGAAATGGAAGCGGTCTTCGAAAAAGATTGGGCACAATCGCGCGAATACACGCTGCAGCAATTCAATGATCGCTCGTTATGGGAACGAACGACTGAGTGGTTGATGCTGCCATTTCGCTCGCAATTGTGACTACGGCACGGGCGGTTGACCGCGCTTGAACTTGTCGATGTAGCGGCGCAAATCCGCCGCGATCAAATTTTGTCCGCTCGCTTCAGCCACCTGTGCGCCGCGTTCGGCCGTTGCGATCGCCTCGGTAAATTGGCGATTCGCCGCGTAAGCGACGGCAAGTGTTCGCAACACCACGGCGTTCACGTCTTGTGCTGACCGATTGGCGCGTTGCGCGAGCTGGACGGCTTTTGATGGATCGCGCAATTGCGGATCGTCCGCGGTGGCGAGAACCCATGCGAGATTATTGGCGGCATTTCCGTCGTCGGGTTCGTAGCGCAAGCTGTTTTGCCATTGCGCGATCGCCTCCGCGTAATCGCCACGATGCACAAGCAGCAGCGCGAGCGCGTTACTGGCCTCGATGTTGTCCGGCTGCAACTCGAGCGCTTTCCTATAATGCTCGATCGCTTCGTCGACTTTGCGCTGCTGCGCCAGGGCGGTGGCGAGACCGTGTTGCGCCCCAGAGTTTCCGGAGCGCAGCGCGATGGCGCGGCGATAATGCGCGATGGCCTCGTCGACTTGCCCGCGCACGAACAAAATGCCGGCGAGACCGGTGTGCGCGACGTCGCTATCCGGCGTGACGTTGAGCGTGTAGCTCCAGAGCGTTTCGGTGTCGCGCCAATGCGCTGCTTGTTTCCAAGACAAGATCGACAAGGTGGCGACAACTGCGACTGCCGCGGGCGCGAGCACGATTGCACGTTTTCGCCACGACGCCGTGAGATCGCGCACGAGCCACGCCAACGCGATGTAGAGCCCGATTTGCGGCAAATACGTGTAACGGTCAGCGCGACCTTGCAGACCCACCTGCACAATGCCAATAACCGGAACGAGCATGACCAAATACCAGAGCCAGCCGACGATCAGATACGGATTTTGTCGACGGCGGACAATTGCGATCGAAGAAATGAGAACAAGAACGGCACTCGCTAAAACGAGTCGCCATATTTCCAATCGGCCTTCGGGGTGAATGTAGAATGGAATTAAATCCCGCGGCCAAAACATGTGCCAGACGTAATCAAAGTAGGTCACGATCGCGTTAGTGATGCGCCATTTGAGCGGCAGCATTTCGGTCGATCCAAGGGCAAAGTTTTGCGCGAGCAACGTCGCGACCACGGCAGCAATCGATAAGGCAACGAGTGGAATCTTCTCAATAACCAACCGCAAAAATTTCTGACCTCTGTTTAGCGGCCAATAATCGATCAGTAAAAGCACGATCGGTACAGTCACGAGCATCGGTTTCGACATCAGCCCGCAGGCGAACAAGATCGACATCGTCACGAAGCGTCCCGCCGATTGACGGCGCACGTAGCGCACATACGCCCCGATTGTTAGCATGAAAAAGATCCCGCTGAGTACATCTTTTCGCTCCGCAACCCAGGCGACAGATTCGACTCGCAACGGATGAATCGCGAAAACGGCGGCGACAAATGCACTCGCCCATAAATTGTCAGTCCGGCTCGGACCGCCGGTCATTTGTTGCAGCACAAGAAAAAGCAAAATCACGGCTGCGCTGTGCAGCAGCACGTTGATAAAATGATGCGCGCCCGGTCGCACTCCGAAGAGCTGGCAATCCACCATGTGCGAAATGGATGTAAGCGGATGCCAGTTCTGGGAATGAACGTGCGTAAACGCCCAACGCACACCATCCAGTGTCAGTCCTGCTCTGATATGCCTGTTTTCAAG
>JALYUC010000028.1 GCA_030853965.1 Verrucomicrobiota bacterium
CCGTCAAACCGCAGAACACAAATAACAAATAGGGCGCGCCGTCGCTTGGTAAGCCAGCCACGCGGCCAAAAATTACAGCAAGAATTATTGCGCCGATGAGAGGTTGCAACGCGACCCAACCGAACCCCAGCGCTGTTTGTTTGTAGAGGAGCTTGATGTCGCGATTCACCAAAATCCAAAGGAGATCGCGATACCCCCAAAGTTCACGAACATTGAGCGCGGCCCAGCCTTTTGTCGGGCGAATGCGAAGAGTCGGTTTAGCAGCTGGTGCCTGCGTTACAACTGACCTCACCGGCGGCTCCGCTCCAGTGACAATGATGGGAGATTCCGCGTTCAAGAGACCAACGTTAAGATAGTGCCTACTGAGCGCAAGTGGAGCAGTCCCGGGTCGCCACCGCGGCCGCTCTAACCGTGAATCGCAGAGGTTCCGATTCACGATGCCGCGATAAGCGTCGTCGATCCTTCCGGCAGCCTGTGCTACCAACGATACTGCGAATTGCAGGTCAAATGTGACTCGAGCAAATCGCCTTCATGTCGAAATAGCGCAGTTCGAGTGTCCGAATGTCCTCGCGCCCGCGAGCGGGCAATGCTCGAATACTATTAGCGCATGCTCCTAAAGCCTAACCGGAGACCGCCAGCGAACCCGTCTGGAAACTAACTTAATCGCGATGCCCGACCAAAACGAAACCCTCATTTTTCTTCACATTCCAAAGGCGGGTGGATCGACAATATCGAAAATTCTCGAACAGCGATATTCGAGGGCTGAAACGCTGACGTTGGATGATCGAGATCGCCAAATCGCGCAACTTAAGGCGCTCCCTGCTGCGCAACGCGGACAGTACCGCTTGATTCAAGGGCATCTCTTTTTTGGTCTACATCGGTTCATCCCGGGGGCGACCACCTATATCACTTTTCTGCGCCGCCCCGTGGAACGTGTGCTTTCATTTTATTATTACGCTCGGAGCACACCAGATCATTATCTTTATCCTCTGTTGGCCACCGAGCGGCTCGATCTCAAAACGCTACTTGCACGAGATTTGACGTTGGAACTTCGTAATGAGCAAACACGCCTGCTCGCGGGCGACGAGTGGGAAGACCCGCAGCGTATTGTAACGCGGGCAGCGCTTGAACTGGCAAAGGCAAACTTGCGGACGCATTTTCGCGTGGTGGGCCTCTTGGAAGAATTTGACGCAAGCCTCCTGCTTTTACGTCGCACGTTCGGCTGGCACTTGCCCTTTTATGTCAAAGAAAACGTAACGAAGGAAAAACCTGACGAAACATCCCTGAATGCTGAAACGCGCAGGTTGGTTGAAGACGCGAACTCTCTCGATCTCGAATTGTACGAATACGCGCGCAATTTGTTTGACGAACGGCGCCGTGCTGCGGGGGACTCGTTCGCTGCCGAACTGTGTCATTTCCGTCAATTGAACCGCGCCTATGCGCGTTCTGTTCCGCGACGTTTTGCCGATTTACTCCGCCGCGTTGGTCTCCATCCCACCAAATTCACAGTGCGCTGAACGACCCGATTAAAATGGATTCGCTCGCCAGCAGATGAATTGCCCCTGGGCCATCTCGATCGTCACGTCGTGGTAGTTTTCACGCACGGCATCGAAGTCTCGAATGTTGCAGACGCCGATTGCAAAGCGCGCCGGGTGCGCCTCACGCATCTTCGCGACCGACCACGTCTCGACTGGACCACGCAAGTTTCCATAGAAAAGATAAAACTGTTCCGGAAGCACGCCTTTGTTGGGTTCCAGGATGACGACCTGCGTCCCTTCGCCCTGTTGCAGCGTACCGAGTTTTTTCGCAATCAGTTTTTGTTGGGAATAATCCTGGCGGCGCCCTTCCACGATCCGCCGCCCAATCTCCGGACCGAGGAGCGAACTGACCGCGACGAACAGCAGAACGAACGAGGTAACCGGCCGCCGCTGTTCCCACAGCCAAAAGAGAAACGGCGCGAGCAGAACGCAAAGATAGGGGAGCAACGGCATGAGGTAGCGGCCATTGCGGAAACCAAGCAGCACGATGAGGAAGAGCATCGCCAGACTGACAATTGATATTTCTACTACGGCCGGTCGCGAATCTTTGTTCCTGCCGAAATGGACCGCGACTGCGGCGAACAACGCGACCAAACCGCAGGGCCAGGTAGTGGTAAGACGAAACGGAACTTCCAAAAATGGTTTCGCGCCCAGGCGAGACGAACTCACCAAGACGAGCGCCTCATCGAAACGAAAGACCTCGATCAGCGAGACACCATGTTCCGTCATTTGAACCAATGGCCAGATCGCCATTAACGCGAGCGCCAGCAAAACGCTGACCGGGAGCCAGGGCGTGCGCAATGTCGCGCGTTGACCCGGAGAAAAATAGCGGACGATGATGATGATGAACCAAATCAGAACGACGAGGGGAATTTTTAGCAGCGTGCCGAGCCAGCAGACAATGGCCACGCCCAGCCACCATTTTGGTTCGCGTCGCGCGAGCTGAGCGAAAATAATCGCCAACGTTGTAAACAAAGTTAGTCCGGTGTCGAGCCTGCCGCTGGTGGTCTCCATCAGAAAAAGAGGGCAGGTCAGCAACAAAGCGACGCTCATGGGCACGAGCCACGGGTGCTTCGGTTCGATCAAGTATGCCAGCCATCCGGTCGCGATCGCAGTCAGCGTTCCGAAAAGTAGCGGCCAAATGCGAATGGCCGTCTCCGGTTTCTCAAAACGTGGCAGCGTGAGCGTCGTGAGCCAGTATTGCAGCGGCGGTTTTACGACCGAGACTTCGAAATTGTCACGCACGGCGCCACGCCCAAGCAGCAGCATTTCCCGCGAGCGTTCGGCTGTGATAAATTCATCTTTGCTGATGAGCGAGCCCTTTTGAATCAGGAAGAAAAGCCAGCTGACACCGCAAACGATTAGAAGACCGGTGGCCACAATGGGCAAGAAACGCCGCGCAATCAGAGTGGGCGTCGTTCCAACTGTCGAACCTGTCACGCTGTTTCTCTAACTGCGGGATCATGCGCATGCCACGGATTTCTGTCAGGTCCCGCTATTTAAAAACAAAAAGTAATAGCAGCTGCTTTATTCCGGCGTTATTTTGCACGCGTGTAACTTGCTGTGAATACGCAATCAGGAACGCGCCGGAATCAAAAAACCAAGAAACGGTATCGTAAAGTCCGTGATCTAACGCCGCGCAAAGATTCGAAAGGAGGAATCTCTGCGCCCACCGTTCCAACTTCGCTGCAAGATTTTCTTAAACGCGACTCTGCTACGATCGAGCGTTGACTGCGCAAACAGCGCGGCAAAACCTATTGCTAGTCGCTCTCCCACTGTTGGAGGGCGACCCTAACGGGATTCGAACCCGTGTTACCGCCGTGAAAGGGCGGTGTCCTAGGCCTCTGGACGATAGGGTCACAAAAAGCTCGGCAATATCGGAATTCGACTTGGTTGGCGCAAGACAAAACGGCGGGCGATGGCAAAAGCACTTCACGCGAGATCGGCAATTAACTGCGCGGTCCGCGCGGTCGCGCCGCGATGCGCGTCGAGCACCTGATGCGCGTTATTCACCAAGGTTTGGCGCAGCTCCGCATTGCGCAAAAGATCGACAATTGCGTCCTGCAACTCACTTGCAGAACCCACTCGCGCCACGCCGCGCCGTGCGACCAGCGATTCTGCAAGAGCGGCAAAGTTTTCCATGTGGGGCCCAAACACGACCGGCTTGTCCGCAACGATTGCTTCCGCCGGATTCTGACCTCCGGAGGCGAAGAGGCTTTTGCCGACGAAAATGATTGTTGCGACCGGGTACCAGCTTCGCAATTCGCCTGTCGAGTCGATCAGGAGACAGTCGGGAGGCACATCGGCCGACAGTCGACTCCGCAATACGACACGCAAACCGATTTGCTCAAGGCTTCGACGCACCTCACCCGCCCGTTCCGCATGACGGGGCGCGATGATCAGAAACAGATTAGGAAATTCCCCGCGCAAAGCGCAGAAGATTTTGGCAAGCGTTTCTTCTTCGCCCCGGTGGGTGCTGCCGCCGAAAATGATCAGACGATTATTATCGACCTTAAGATCACGCAGAAGTTTTGCCGAAGTCGCTGATTCGACCTGCGCATTCGCAGGGTCATACTTGATGCTGCCAACGTGACGAATCCGATCGCCCTCAATGCCGAGTTCGATCCATCGATTGATGTCCTCCGGCTCTTGCACGCAGATCAGATCGAGAAGTCGCAGGGTTGGCGCGACAAAAAAACGGAAGCGGCGAAACCTTCTTTCGGATCGTGGAGACAGGCGCGCATTCACGAGCGCGAGGGGAATTCCCCGCGCGTGCGCTTCGGCCGCAAGATTGGGCCAAATCTCGGCTTCGACCAGAATGATTCTCGCCGGCCGGATAACCCGGAACGCGCGACGCATGATGGGCCAGAAATCGAGCGGCGTGTACATAACCTCGATCCAA
Source organism: Verrucomicrobiota bacterium (assembly GCA_030853965.1). Classification (GTDB taxonomy): domain Bacteria; phylum Verrucomicrobiota; class Verrucomicrobiia; order Chthoniobacterales; family UBA10450; genus JALYUC01. The sequence continues at coordinate 4,441 of JALYUC010000028.1, forward strand.
CGTGGTGCCTCCTTGTTTGCGAAAGAGAAACCAGTTGTCGTCGTAACGGTTAAAACGCAATGCAGATCAGCTTCGAGCATTTGAAGTTGTTCGGCCAGCTTGAGCGCAACCGCCACTTCCCCCACGCTTACCGCGTGCAACCACGTCGATCTTCCTAACGCCAGTCGCGTGCGTAGATCGGCGTCGTAAGATCCGAGGCGCTGTCCGAATTTTTTTCGGTACCCCCCCCGCCGGAACATCTTGACGAAATACCGTGGGAGAAAAAGGAGAAGACCAAGCGGCCAAAGCAAATTGTATATGAAGCGGATCACGTCGATGCCTCGCCGGCAACAGAATGCGCGGCTCTCAAAAACAAAACTTCGGTCGCACCATAGGTTCTTGCACGAACAACATTCCACAATTTGCTTTGCGTAATTCGTTCAGCAGGCCGTTTTTCCAAAACAAAAACGCCACCCGGTTCGAGTAAATGCGCCAGTGGCTCATTGGCCAAAAGCTTTTCCGTAAAGCGCTCGCCAGAGCTGGTTTGTTCGTAAGGCGGATCGGCAAATATTATCCGAAATTTCTCAGGAAGACTGGCGCGCTTTAAAAAGTCGAAAACCTCCCTCTGACGAACGCGCCCTGACAGTTTCGTTTTGGCAAGATTTTTCTCAATCGCCGCAATCGATTGTCGATCTTCGTCCACAAAGAGAACGGACGTGGCCCCGCGACTAAGCGCTTCAATTCCGAGCGCACCGCTTCCGGCAAAAAGGTCAAGAACTCGGGCACCCGCAATTTCATCCGCCAGGCTGGAAAAAATTGCGGCTTTAACACGATCCATTGTCGGACGCACACCACGCTTCGGGACATCGAGGCGAATCCCGCCGGCAGAACCGGCGATCACTCTCATGGGGCAGGCGGAGTTCCAGTTTCAGTCGGAGATCCCGACTTAACGGGTGTCGAAGATGGTGCCGGAGATTCAGCTGGTTCAGCCGGCGTCGCCTCGGCTGATTTCTTCTTCTTCGGACGATCCGTCTTCTTTCCACCGAACAAGCCGCTGACAAAATCTTTCAGATCTCGCCCCACTACTTTGTCCATCAGGTTCGACTTGGGACGATCCAGAGTCCCTCCTACTTGAAAATCAACCGCGGAATAGCCAGGTTCGCTAGTCGGTTGAAAATTCGCGCGGATCGGTTTGAAAAGCTGGCCGCGAATCTTGTCGTTGATCGCGAGCTGAGATTCGAGCCGCAGTTTTCCGTTGAATGCGATCGTGCCGGTGGCGGTAAGCCGAATGTTGGGCGAGCGCAGGATTAACTCATCGACTGTCACCAATCCTGGAGTGATGTGGTATTTGGCCTGCGCCTGCTCGAGATGAAGCTGAGTGAGTTCTTCAATTTGCAGAACCTGTCCCAGCGCAACGAGTAAACTGTATTGCTGCACTTCTCCATCACGTAGGAAGACCTCGCCCGCACCTGTAAGCGCATTGGCATCGGCTGTTTTTCCCGCCGCTTCCAAACTTCCTTCCAATTTCCCTTGCACGACTCCGCTCGGACCGCCCGCCTGTGAAACTAGCTGATCGGCTTGCACATTGCGAAACTTGACGCTGACAGTGAACGGCGAATCCGTCGCCTGCGGTTGCATGATAAATTGCCCACTCACTTCTCCATCCCCGGCATGCGCCAAAATCTTCGAGAGCTCCAATTCCCGTGGATCGTAGTGCAGAGGTGACTGCAGGTTCTCTAGGAAAAAGCGATTACGCAGTGAGATTTTTGCTATCTTTGCATTTCCGCGCAACGCCACCGCTTTACGTACGCTGGAACGGAAATTCACGTTCTCAAAGGTCGCGACCACATTTCCGCCTCGATCGAGAAAGCGAAAGTTACCACCCACAACATTGACGCGCCGGACCTCCGGCACGAAGGCGCCGGACGCCTTTTCCGATGTGCCCGCAGCAACCGCCGCGTTGTGCGGTGGAGATTCTGCGGCTGAAGCCGCGGAAGCCGGCTCGGATGGAAGGGTTGGAGCGGTGGTGGGCGCAGAAGTCACAACATCCGCAGGTCGATCTTGCTTCGAAATCGCACTCTCTTCTTCTCGCGAGACGGGCAATCTCCATTTTCCTTCGGCGTTTTGCGGCCAGACGACGTTAGGATCGACCAAGGACACCTCTTTGATCACGAGTCGTTTCGCGAAGAGCGAGAGAAAACGAACGCGCAGGCGAAAAGTTTTGGCCTGAAGAAACTCGCTTCCGTTCGCGGCGGAGATCTGCGGGATGGTAATGCCGCTCAACTTAAGCCCGCCCCAAGGGGTCACGCTGATGCGGCGAATGTGCAGAGTTGCGCCCAAGCGATGGCTAAGTTCCTGCTGAATCCTTGCTTGTGTCCCTTGCGATTGCACATACAAGTTCACGCCGATCAAGACAACGACCACCACTGTGATCGCTGCCCCGAACAGGAACACCACCGGTCGGCTGATTTTCGGCACTCGAAGACGTTACGCAGACCAAGTTTGAAGAAAAGATCAAAGCCCACCCCTGACCGTTGTCGATTGTGAATAGCACCGTTGTCATTCTCAACCCGGCCGCGCATGGCGAACGAGCCAAACGCTGGCGCCGGCGGGTGGAAACGCTGGCACGGGGCTGCACCGTGTGCGCAACGTCGGGACCAGGCGAAGCCGAAACAATCGCGCGTCACGCCGCGGCTGAGGGATTCACAAAGATTGTCGCGGCGGGCGGCGATGGCACCATCAATGAAGTGGTTAATGGTCTCGCGAGCAGTGCTGCCACGCTTGGCTTATTACCAATCGGGACGGTGAATGTTTTTGCGATGGAACTTGGCTTGCCCTCTCACAATCTCGATCTGTGTTGGCAAATCATTGAAGGTGATAATACAAGGCTTGTCGATCTTCCAAGCGCAAACGAAAAATACTTCGTCCAGCTGGCGGGGGTGGGATTGGACGCACAAGTAGTCAAAGAAACCAGTGCCACGTTGAAGCGCAATTTCGGCCCACTCAGTTATCTGATCTCTGCTGCGCAAATCGCCGCCCGGCAGCCGCCTCGGCTTTTCATCGAATCCGAGATTGGCTCGGTCAAGGAAGGATCTTTTGTCCTGGTCGGAAACGGTCGACGTTACGGCGGTCCATTTCCTTTCTTTAAACACGCGCGCATCGATGACGGCTTGCTCGATGTTGTCGTTTTCAAGCAGCTCGGATACTTCGAGATCATTAAATATTTACAAGACGTCTTTTTCCGGTCGGAGATTCGGCTGCCCGAAGTCGAATATTCTCAAACGAGATATCTTCGAGTGACTAGCGATGAGGAGGTGCCAGTGGAACTGGATGGCGAATTGGTGGGTAATTGTCCGGTAGAGTTTCAGGTGCGAGAGAGAATGCTTCGCGTTCTGGCGCCCGTGACAACTTAAATTCTTGTCTCTGAGAAGGCCACGCACCGCACTTCACAATCGACAATTTTTGTGCATTGCGATACTCTGTGAGGATGCGTTTGTCCGGCCGAAAGTATGCGTCCGGAACACAGCATTGGACGCAGCGGCAGCGAGTCGTTCTGCTGACATTGATCTGCACAAATGTCGCCGTTTTCGTCGCGCAGCTATTTATCGACGGTTTCGAACCCGCCTTCGTTCGCAATTATCTAGGGATTAGCAGCTCGGGAGTGCGCGATGCTTATTCCTGGCAATTTCTCACCGCCATGTTTCTGCACGATGGGCCGTGGCATCTCTTGGGAAACATGCTCGTTTTGTACCTGCTCGGCCGCGATCTCGAATCGATTTTGGGACAGCGACATTTTCTTTATCTTTATTTGGCTGGCGCGATCGGTGGCGAACTTGGGCATTTGTTCCTTATGCCTGCGGACTCTGTTTTGCTGGCGGCTTCCGGCGGGGTTGCAGCGGTCTTGATCGCATACGCCACAATCCTCCCAGAGCTGGAGTTAACGACGCTGATGCTATTCATGGTCCCGCTGCGTTTGAAGGCGAAGTATCTTGCCTATGGTGTCATCACTCTCGCGTTGACGTTGATTTGCATTGACCGGACCGCCACCGTCGGTCACAGCGCGTATTTAGGAGGTTGCGCAGCCGGATGGCTTTACGCGCATTTACTCGGGTTTGGGCGGCCGTCTTTTCTGCAGCGCTTTCTGAAGCAACGACGTATCGAGGCTGAACGTTATCAGCAGATGACAGTGGAACAATTGATGACGGAAGAAATTGATCCGTTGCTGGAAAAGATTTCCCTGCATGGGTTCGTCGGCCTGACGAGGCGAGAAAGACGAACTTTGTTTAAAGCGCGCGAGAGAATGGTGCAGAAATCAGACCCTGCTTAGGCCGATCGGGCCGACCTGCTTTAAGATCGACGCAGGCGGAAAGGGCCGCGAGGTCGACGACCTCGAAGGCGAATCGATCAATTGGTTTTTGCTCTGTTTTCGCGCCATGTTCGCACAATGGATGGTGGATCGCGTTGGATTCGGGAAAAGGCCGCCACTTCATTAAATCCGTCTCAGGTAGAAAGCACTCTTTTTGCGCTCAGCGAAAGCTGGCCAACGGATGCACCGGCGCTTGCCGACGTAATCGAAGATTTCCCGCTCGGCGAAGGCGCACTCGTTCATCTTCTCGCGATGTCGAGCATCTGCGCGACGAGATTAACGAGACATCCCGAAATTCTTTTGTGGCTGAGTCAGCCCGAAGTCTGCTTATCCCAGCGCGGTTTCGGGCAGATGGCCAAAGAGTTGCACCTGCTCGTGACTGATTCCATCGCGTCCGGAAATTTCCGGGCTCTGCGGCTTTGGAAAAATCGCGAAATGGTTCGTATCGCCCTCCGGGAACTGGCGAATGCCGCACCACTCGAAGAAACAACCACTGAACTGTCGCAGATCGCGGAAATTTGCATCAACCGCGTTTTCGAACATTGGAACTCGGAATTGCGCCAGCGCTTCGGTTCACCAAACGCTGAATTCGCCATCCTCGCCCTGGGTAAGCTCGGTGGGCACGAGCTCAACCATAGCTCCGATGTCGATCTTATCTTCCTCTACAGCGACGAGGGCCAGCTTTCGCCGCGCTTTTCCCATCATGAATTTTTTAATCGGCTGGCGCAGAAAATTTTCGACTCCTTTGCCTCCCCTGATCCGGAAGGATCGCTTTTCCGCGTCGATCTTCGACTCCGTCCAGAAGGCTCTGCCGGACCGCTCGCCCGGTCACTTGAGAGCATGGAGAACTACTACGCGGGCTTTGGTGAAACATGGGAACGTTTGGCGTTGATAAAGGCTCGCGGAATTAGCGGCAGCCGCGAACTCGCCTATGAATTCCTGCGGCAACATCAACCTTTCATTTATCCAAAGAGTCCGACGCCCGATCTGCTCGAGCAAGTTGCGAACATCAAACGACGGATCGACCGGGACGTAGTCGGACACGATAAGTTGCAACGCGATGTCAAACTCGGTCGCGGCGGCATACGTGAGATCGAGTTCATCGTGCAAACACTGCAGTTCATGCACGGCGCGAGACATACTTTCTTGCAGGAAACGAGCACGCTGAAGGCGCTTCGAGCTCTGGCGCAACTCGAACTGATCCCGCAAAAGGAAATTGTCGATCTTGATCGCGCTTATCGATTTTTGCGACGGACTGAGCATCGGTTACAGATTGAAGCCGAGCAACAAACCCACACCGTTCCCACCACTCCGGAAAATTTGCGGCTTCTCGCGCTCAGCCTCGACTTTTCCTCCAGTCAAGAATTTATCGCAGCGCTTGAACGGGAACTGCGCATCGTTCGCTCCATTTTTGAACACCTTATCGCGCAAGTTCCAAGCGGCAAAGAAGGCGAACGGGATCTCAGCATTTTTGCAAACCACGCACAGGCCGAGCGAGCGCTGGTCGAGTTGGGACAAGGACCGCGCGGACCTCACATTTCTCCGCGGACGCGACAAGGCTTTCGAAAACTGCGACCCCTTCTCTTTGATTCGCTTTCAAATACCGCGGACCCGGACGCAACGCTCAATCAATTCGTCCGATTTGTCGAAGCTTACGGTTTGCGAAGTTTGCTATTCGAATTGCTAGTCGCAAATCCACGACTTTTGGAGCTAGTGGTCAAGACACTTGATGCCAGTCGTTTCGCCGGCGATTTGCTGGTTCGCCATCCTCAGCTCCTAGAGGAAGTCACGCGCCGTAGAAATCTCGAAGGTTCCATCGACACCGCGCATCACCTTAAGGAACTCAGAGCGCTGGGAAAAAAAGAGAGCGCTCTCACCGGTGTGCGCACTTACAGACAACTTCAATTGCTCCGAATTCTTGTCCGCGATGTTCTAGGCCTTGCCGACCTCGCTACGGTTTGCGCGGAACAAACTGCACTTGCAGAAGCTTGCTTATTGTCTGTGAACGAGATTATCGGCGGAGATGAGTTGACGATCATTGGCCTCGGAAAATTCGGGGGACGCGAAATTACCTATGGCGCTGATCTCGACGTTCTTTTGGTTGGAGAAGAAAGCCGTTGCGCCGAAAGACTGTTGTCGACGGTTGCGCAACCCGACCCGGAAGGAGGTCTCACCCGCGTGGATGCGAGGCTTCGGCCGGAGGGAGAAAAAGGACCGCTGGTTGGTTCGCTGCAAGCCTACGAGCAATACTACGAAACACGAGCTCAGCTTTGGGAACTGCAGGCATTGACCCGTGCACGAGCCATCGCTGGGCCGCAGCAAGATGCCTTCATGGAGATAGCAAAGCGCGCTTGGAAACGTGCGGCCCAACATGTCGATCTTAACGGCGAGATAGACAACATGCTCGAGCGCATCCGGCGCGACCGCGGAAGCGGAGGCGATTTTCTCGATTTCAAAACCGGAACTGGTGGAATCATCGAGACGGAATTTCTTGTTCAGGCGCTGCAAATGGCCGCCGGAATTTGGGAGCCGAACTGGACGCTGGCAGTTGATCGATTGCGCGACTGCGGGCAGTTCTCCGGTTCGGAAACCGAGAACCTCAAATCCGCTTACAATTTTCTCCGGCGTTGCGAATCGGTGTTGCGACGTTTTGAGAACAAGAGTCTCTCCATGTTGCCTTCAGATCCAGCCGAGCAGCGCACGTTTTCGCGCCGCCTCAACTTCGAAAAGATCGACATGTTTGTGCAACAATATCGCGCAGCGCGATGGTCGATCCACGAAATCTACGATCGGCGAATTAAGAACCGAGAGTTATCGTCCGCCGAGCAACTGCAGGATTTTTTGCAGGACGTAAATGCTCACAAGTAACCCGGCGCAAACGATCAGGAACAAAAGACCCAGCACGACCCCAACGAAGACCCAGTCGGTTTTCCGTGAGCGAGTTGGGCTGTCGATGTGGTGCTGGAGGAGCTTGTAATTGCGCGTGTTTGATTTGAACCAGAAAGAAAACGCGTCGCCCAGCCCAGGAATAATGCCCACCAGCTCGTTGATCAAAATGTTGAGCGACATGCGCGCAAGAAGAACCTTGGGCACACCGCGTCGCGCAGCCTGAATCAGAGCCAGCGCTGAAACGAGCGCGGACGACGTGTCGCCGAGACCCGGAAGAAGTCCGATGATTGGATCAAGGCCGAAACGAAATTTCGTGCCCGGTAATCGCAGAAACTCATCCATGATGAGCGCGAGCCATTTGAACAACGGCTCGATCGAGGCACGTTTCTCTTTTTCTTCCGGCGGGAGAACTTCCCACTCGGCTTCGGGTGTTTCCTGCGGCTTCAGATCAAGATCGACAACTCCGAAAACACTCGGAATTGATTAGCCCGGAATTTCTTTGAGCATCTGCGTGTTCGTCGGAAACTTTTTCACAAACATCAACAGACGCTGGATCGCTTCTTCTGGCTTGTGCCCGGCCAGCCCTCGGCGAATGAGATTTATCTTTTCGAGCTCCCACGCTTGCAGCAGTAATTCTTCACGGCGGGTCCCGGAAAGAAAAATGTCGATCGCCGGGTAAATGCGCTGATCGCTGATCTTGCGATCGAGCACCATTTCCATGTTTCCAGTGCCTTTGAACTCCTGAAAAATCAATTCGTCCATGCGGCTGCCGGTTTCAATCAGGGCAGTGGCGACAATCGTGAGCGAGCCGGCCTCCTCCGTATTGCGCGCAGCGGCAAAGATTTTCCGTGGAATCTCCATGGCACGTGCATCGACGCCGCCGCTCATAGTGCGGCCGCCGCCAGCCATCGCATTGTTAAATGCGCGGGCCGTGCGGGTGATAGAGTCGAGCAAAATGAAGACATTTTGACCGGCTTCGACGAGACGCTTCGCACGTTCGATCGCAAGTTGGGCGATGCGAGTATGACTCTTGATATCGCTGTCATTTGAGCTTGCGATAATTTCGGATTTGGGATGGGAACGCTTGAAATCCGTAACTTCTTCCGGCCGTTCATCAACAAGAAGAATTATCAGTTTCATCTCCGGATGATTTTTAACGACCGCGTCAGCGATATGATGCAGCAGCGTGGTTTTACCGGTGCGTGGCGGCGCGACGATCAGACCGCGTTGACCCATGCCGAGCGGCGTCATCAAATCCATGATGCGAGTCGTGTATCGATCCGGGACCGTCTCAAGCTTGATCCGCTTGTTTGGATTGATTGTAGTAAGTTCTTCAAACGGACGAAGACCCTGATATTTCGCAGGATCATCGCCATTAATGGTCAGAAGCTTCATCAATTGTGGACCGCGATTGCCGCGACGAGTTTCGCCATGAATCCACATCCCATCGCGTAAGCCGAAGCGGCGCACGATCTCTGGGGTGACGAAAATGTCTTGCGGCGTTTGAACGAAGTTTCGCTTTGCGTCGCGCAGAAAACCGAAGCCTTTTCCGGAAATCTCGATGATGCCTTCGCCAAATTCGGGCTCGCGCTGACTCTGATCACCGTTTTCGGTTTCGGTTAGGGGTTGTCGATCTAGCGATTCAGAGGTCATCTCGCCACTCACAGGATCCACCGTGGCTGGCGAAGAATTTGACGCGTCGCTGTAAGATCCGCTGTAATTATCGTTGCGATTGCCACGATCATAAAACCGCCGCCGGGGATATCTCCGACGTGGCCGGCGGCGACCCGTTTCAGACAAAGCGGATCCTGTATCCACGGGTGGAGGTGGAGGCTGGTTCTCGTTCTCTTCAGTCATAGTAAACAGGTTATTCGCTGTCAGACAGCGCACGCCGCGGGATTTTCAGCCGCAGTAAAAATGTTTAAACCGGCAACCGGGCCAGTAATTCGTCGGGAATGTCTAGGTTTGAATAGACGTTTTGCACGTCGTCGTCGTCTTCGAGCGCGTCACACAACCGCAGCACTTGTTTGGCCAAGGTCTCATCGGCAACCGTAACAGTAGTATCGGGTATGAACGTAAACTTTTGCCCATCGGTGGTAACGCCAGCTTGTTTGAGCGCCTCAGCTACGGCGTAGAGCTGATCGTGGGAAGTAGTAATAACATACTGATCCTCGTCGGTTGTCAACTCCTCAGCGCCGGCTTCCAGCCCAAGTTCCAAAACACGATCTTCATCAATCGAAGCCCGCGCTACAGTAATCTGACCTTTCTTGTGGAACATATATGAAACACTGCCGCTGGACGCGAGGTTGCCATTATTTTTGGCGAAAATGCTTCGAACTTCGGCAGCCGTTCGATTCTTGTTGTCAGTCGCGGCTTCGACAATCACCGCCACGCCGGCCGGCGCGTAGCCTTCATAAACAATCTCGTCAAACTGCGCGCCTTCATTGCCTTCCCCGGAACCACGTTTAATGGCGCGCTCAATATTATCATTCGGCATGCTGTGACCGCGGGCCGTTTGAATCGCGCTGCGCAATCTCGGATTGGCGTTTGGATCACCACCCCCGCTTTTGGCAGCAATGGAAATTTCCTTCGACAATTTGCTGAAGATCTTACCGCGTTTCGCATCGATTGCGCCTTTGAAGCGCTTAACCTTCGACCATTTGCTATGTCCCGCCATAGGGATAAGGGATTGAATTTCTTTGCAGAAAGATTGCCTAACCAAAGACGTTTCGCGCGGGGGATGCGGAACGAGAGCGTTTCGAAGAGAATTGCTACTAAGGAGGCAAACTAACCGGAAATATTCAACCCCATTCGTGGCTCTCTGTCAATCCGGAGCAGGCGCTGATAAAGAGATCAAGACGGGAATATCGCACCTCGGAGAAGACTCCCCTCAGCATATGCCGGTCTCCATATCCATATCGAGGCGGATTAAAACGCTACCTAGGCCCTCCTCTGCGACCCGTAGCCGTGTTTCTTTCCGCAATCTCAGCCGCCGCTTGTGCGAAAAGATCGTCCAAGCGCGCGATGAAACCGGGCTGCACTGCATTATCCGATGCAGTGCAGCCACAGGAATCAGATCTTCATTGAATATCGCCGCCGGGCAGTTGTAGCAGCCAGGCGCTGCGTCCGTGCGTGGCCGCATATAGTCGGCGCTCCGTCGGCACGATCGTCAGACCCGGCACTTCAACCATCGGCAGACCCGAGCCGGCAACAGCCCATGTCGTGGTGCCGTTCAGCAGGCGCATGACGCCGAAATCGGAGGCCGCATAGAGGTCTCCAGTCACGTCGTCGCTTACCAGATCGGTGACCGGCAGATCGGGAATATTAAAGCTGATATCCGTCCAAGTCGCCGTGGAAGGTCCGGTTCGCAGTACCGAAAACACATGCCCCGGCGTTGTCGGCGTATTGAAGTTATAGCCCGAGTACGAAATCCACGCGTGATTTGGATTCGCTGGATCAGGAAAGATGGATGAAACAAAGCGGCCTGGATCCACCGTGGACGATGAGTCGAGGCGCTCCCACACCACCGCAGTCGGCGGATTTGCATTCGAGTTGCTCGAGAAGAAGACGCGACCTGTTCCCGTCGCGGCCCAGATCGTACCCGTGTTGGAGGGATTCCGTTCGATCGCGCAGAGGGCATTGCCGGCGCGATCACCGTAGCCGGGATCCCCGAGATCGGTGAATGGGGATCCGATCCGAACAAAGTCGCCGCAGGCTGGATCTGCCGCCGAGGTAAAGAACTCGGGGCAGTTCGCCTCGAGGTAGGCTTGGTTACCCGCCCAATCTTGCGTCCGCCAGACGCTGAACGAGCCTTGGAAGATTGTTCCCCCGTTGGCGGTGTGCGGATCTGAAATAACCGGCGGATAAAATTGCGAGCCCTCTGGGCTGGAGACGATCGGGCCGGTCGCGATGCACCAGTAAATCGGATCGCCGTTACGGAAGTTCACGTCGTTCGCCTGGCCAAAGAACGTGTTGAAGCGCCGCGCTTCCGTGATGGAGCTGAAGCCGGACTGACCGCCATCGCCATATATAATCTGCGGCCAGAGGTCGGTCAGACCCACGTACTGGAATGTGCCGTTGTCCTGGGTGCCACCCTGAACCGTAGCCGTCGAGCTGCCGCCCTTTTTCTGGGTGCGGAAGTTACTAGTGGACAGGCTTTGGAACTGCAAGGTCGACAACCCTGTATTCAAGCTATTAAGCCTTTGCGGAACGCGGCTGAGCAGACTCTTGCAGTAGGCATTGTCGGCGGGGCTAAGCCCACGCT
>JALYUC010000096.1 GCA_030853965.1 Verrucomicrobiota bacterium
AAAAATCCGCAGAGCCGTCGCTTAATCGTGAACGCGTGGAACGCCGCCGAAATTGAAAAAATGGCGCTGCCACCCTGTCATGTCCTCTTTCAGTTTTACGTTCAAGACGGCGAACTAAGCTGCCAACTCTATCAACGCAGCGCCGATCTGTTTCTCGGCGTGCCCTTCAACATCGCATCGTATTCGTTGCTCACATTGATGGTGGCACAAGTTGCCGATCTTACACCCGGCGATTTCGTCCACACTTTTGGCGATCTGCATCTTTACCAAAACCACCTCGAACAAGCGCATGAACAACTGACGCGCGATTGTCGATCTTTGCCGCGGATGAGGTTGAATCCAACGGTCAAAAACATTCACGATTTCAAATTCGAAGACTTCGCGCTGACCGATTACAACCCGCATCCCGCAATCAAGGCGCCGATCGCCGTTTGAGACTTTCTCCGCGCTCGCGGGTTGAAGTAAGTGTGGACGGGGTCTTAAGGGTCAGCTCGGCGTTCTTGTTTCTTCTAACAGTCACGCCGCTTCTCGCACAGAGCGGTAGCCCATTTAGCGTTGAAATCGATCTGCAGCAGCAAACCGCTTATCTGATCCGAGGTCGTGAGGCCGTTCTGGAGAGTCCGATTTCGAGCGGTCGCTACGGCCATCTCACCGAAACCGGTTCATTCAAAGTCATCGAGAAAGAGCGTAATCATAACTCCAGCATTTACGGAAAGATCGTGGACGCGTCAGGGCGCACGGTGGTGAGCGACGCCGATGTCGACATGCGTGTGCCAAGCGGAGGGAAATTCATTCCCGCGCCCATGCATAATTTCATGCGCTTCCATGGCGCTGACGGAATGCACGCTGGTTATCTTCCAGGCTATCCCGCATCGCATGGGTGTGTACGAATGCCCGAGGAAATGGCCAGTGCGTTTTTCAATGCGGTCCAGGTCGGAACGCCAGTCCATGTATTTGGTCGAACACCGCGCACGCGTGATTACTTCCGCTATGGGCCACAACCGGGCCGTGACAGAGTTTGGAGGGGCCGACCATACGACCCGCGCATGGATCCGAGATTCGATCCCCGTTTCGCTCCGCCGGATTGGTGGCGTTAATTACGGATGAACGCTGGCTGTCTTCGGCCCGCGCGAAAGATCGACAAGATCGTTCAGGATGTTAAGCGTCTCGTCGCGCTCGGGATCGATCGGCGCTTCCTTCGTATCATCTTCGGGTAAGGCTAAGTCAGAATCAGAATCGGCCGCGGCTTCTGGCGCAACCTTTGGCGATGCGCCTTTGGCCTTGGCCGCCGCCATCTTGCCGGGAAACATAATCAACTGGAGGTTGGGCTTGTCGACACTGTCGAGCGTCAGGCGGTAGATGCGCGGTTCTTCATCATGGCGCGCGAGACGCTCCTTCGTGCGCATTTCTTTCCGAACCTTGTCGTCTTCCAGCTCCTTGCGCCGCACATCTTCGTTCAGCGTGATCCGATTTTCATCAAGCTTGTGCCGGAGCCGTTCCATGTCTTCCATCACGTAATGGAACTCGGTGTTGTGCTGCACGCGCTCGGCTGAGCGATGCTTTAGTTCGTCGATAAAAAGCGAATGTACGTCCGACCATTTAGTGTAGCGCGCTTTGGATACTTCATCGTAGGGCAGACAATTCTTCAACGCGCTTTCGCCGAACTCCGGTAGATCGGTCAAGGTCGGTAGCACGATATCAGATGCGACACCGTGCAACTGGGTGGAGCCGCCCGCGACGCGATAAAATTTCTGGATCGTTAACTTGAGCGCACCGTCATCCTGTGACCGGCTGCCAAGTAACGAAGTGAATCGACCAATTTCGAGAATCGTTTGCACCGTGCCTTTTCCGAACGTGTTCTTGTCCCCGACAATGACCGCACGCCCATAATCCTGCAACGCGGCTGCAAAAATTTCGCTGGCCGACGCGCTTTGCCGGCTGGTCAAAACTACGAGCGGCCCGGAGTACGCGATGCTAGGATCGGGATCGCTGGAGATCACGATGTTGCCATTGGAGCCCTTCGTTTGAACGACGGGACCAGACTTCAAAAATAAACCGGTGAGCGAAATTGCTTCCTCGAGTGATCCGCCACCATTGCGGCGAAGATCGACAACCAGCCCGGCGATATTTTCTTTCTTCAACCGTTTGAGCAGCGCCAGCACGTCACGCGTCGTGCTCTTCTGGTGCTTGTCCATGTCGGCATAGAAGGAGGGCAGCGTGATCCAACCGAGCTGCACTGGCTCACCGTTTTCATCCTTCTTGATAATGATGTCGGCACGCGCTTCCTGGTCTTTCAGTTTAATTTCATCGCGCACCAGCTCGACATTCTTGCGCTTGGAAGGATCTGTCGCGTCCGCGGGAATAACGAGCAGCCGCACATGCGAACCTTTCTTGCCCCGAATCATCTCGACCACTTTGTCGAGGCGCATGTCGCGAACATCGACATACTCGGTGCTGCCCTGCCCAACTGCCGTAATGCGGTCGCCCACTTTCAATCTTCCATCCTTTTGCGCCGGACCACCGGGAACAAGGCTCTCGATTTTGGCATAGCCGTCTTCAGTGCGAAGCATCGCGCCGATGCCGACCAGTGAGAGTCCCATGTTGATGCTAAAGTTTTTCAAGTCCGCCTTGCTCAAGTACTCCGAGTGCGGGTCGTAGGTTTGGGCAAGGGCATCGAGAAACAGTTTCACCTGTTCGTCCTTGTCTTCTTCGTGCACGTTGCGCGCGAGACGATCGTAACGACGCGCCACCGCCTGCGGCCCGGGCTCGATCGGATGTTCACTCAGATGTTCCTGCAATAATTCACTCGTCACCCGGCCTTGCCAGAGGAGATCGGCTTCGGCTTCATCTTTCGGCCAGGCGGCTTTCTGGCGGGTCATCTCGATCGCCGCGTCGCTCTTGAAATCTGCCGGCTGCTTCAGCTGTTCTTTTATTTTCGCGACGCGCTCATCGATACGCTTCGTGTAAAGGTTGTAAATCTCGTAGGCGGGCTTCAAATTGCCGAGCAAAACATCGTCATCGATTGACGTGCCATATTTCGCAGTCAAAGCATCGACATCCTGCTGCGTGAAGAAGAGGTGACTGAAATCCAGCAGCTCCAAATAGGTGCGCAAAAACTTGCGCGACATCTCATCGTTGAGCGGTTGGTGCGTGTAATGGCCCTCCTCAAGAAGACGGCCGACGGAAACGCAAATCTGTTCGGCGTCCGATTTAGCATGAACAAATTGAGGATTTATCCCAAAGGCGACCGCCGCGGAGATCGCCACCCATGGACCAAGACGTGATTTCATCAGAAAAAGAGGTTTTCCATGGTCGCAGATTTCGCGCGTAAACGCAAGGTTACCCAACCGAAGATCGACATGTAAGGAAGTGAGACACCCGCGGGAGCGTAAAATTCAAAAATACGCGAGACGCGGTTTTATATGCAGCTTCCGTTCCATAACCAAGGCTGTCATCGTGAGCGCAGCGAAGGACCTCACAAAAGCTCGTTGATCACGCTTGGGAGTTGAGTAAACGCAGACTTCGTGGGTGAGGTCCCCACTTCGTTCGGGATGACGGCAAATGACTTACGAGATATTCTGCGGCGGCGTTTTTGAAACCAATTGTTATCTGCTTGAGGCACCGCAAGGGTGGATCCTTTTCGACGCACCCGAGGGCGCGTGCGATTGGCTTCGCTCCCGCCAGATCGATCTCAAACTGCTGCTGCTCACGCACGGTCACATCGATCATGTTCAAGATGTCGCGAAGGTTAAACGAACGTTCAATTGCCCGGTCGGTTGTCACGCTGAAACCGCACCGATGATTTCCGATCGGGATTTTTTCCGTAATTTCGGCTTTGAATTGGAAATCGAGCCCTCCCAACCGGATTTTTTAATCGAGGAAACTCCGGCGCGAGACTTTCTCGGCCTCGACATGCGGGTGCTCGAAGTGCCGGGCCATTGTCCGGGAAGTCTCTGTTTCTTCTCTCGCGAGAACGAATTACTGATTGGAGGTGATGTCCTGTTTGCCAGCGGCGTCGGCCGCTGGGACCTGCCCGGCGGAGATGCCAATCTCCTGTTCGCAGGAATCAGGACAAAGCTATTCCCCCTTGGCGACAAGGTGACCGTTCTCCCGGGCCACGGATCTCCCACTAAAATCGGGACCGAACGCCGGACAAATCCGTTTTTGCAATAAGGGTTGTCGTTTCGCGACGCCGCACTAGCGCCAGCGGTAGTAATCCCGGCTACGGACCTGCAACTGGACTTCCAGGCGGTGCAGATCGGCGTGGAGACGTTCGATTTCGCGCCGAAGATGACGTCGATCATAAGCGCGCTGCCTAAACTTCCAATTCACGCCGTTTACATCCCGACGAATGCGCTCAAACTCGCGGCGAATCTGCCAGTTTGCACGGTAGCGCCCGAGCTCCCAACGAATGTGCCCCATCATGCGGTTGAGGTGGTTGATTTCGGAATCCAGTCCGCCCCATCTGATAAGCGTGTAGTCCGAGCGATCGTCGGATTCATAATCATGCGCGAAAAGCGGCGCGCTTGCGAAACCCAAACTGCAAGCAGCCAACAGTATTAAACCCAACTTTTTCATATCAATTCTTTCGACGTAGCCGGCGCCGGCGCATTCGATGGAAGTTCAGAGAGCTTCGTCAATAACGACGCGAGCGGTTTAAGGCCCTCGATGGTTGCGATAATCTGACGCAACGAGGTCAGCGCTCTGGGAATATATTGCAGGAACGCCCTGTGCCGTTTGACGAGTCCGAGGAAACCATAAGCGCCCAATGCCTGCATGAGACGTTGCATGGCGCAAAGACGCAACGTGTCGCCGAAATCAGCCTGCCCATATTGTTCGCGATAATGTTCAATCAACTCGGAACGTTCACGATTGCTAAGATCGACATATGGATCGTAAAGCAACGACGCCAGATCGTATTCCGCCAGGCCTGGACGCATCCCTTGGAAATCGATCAGGTGCGCCTGGCTGTTGCGCACGATTATATTTTGCGATTGAAAATCGCGATGCACGAGCACGCGTGGTAGACGATCAAGACGATTTGCGATTTCGGCCAGCGCCGGCAACGTAGCGAGCACCGCGAGCTTTACGTTGTCGATCTTGAAATAACGGACGAGGCAGTTCTCAAAGAAATAACTTTGTTCCCATAGATAAAGGGCAGCGTTGAATTCGGCCGGCAAATGTTGGCGCATTTCGACACATACCGATTCCGGTAAGCGATGAAGCTTGGCAATTTCGTCGAGCGCGGATTCGTAAAAGACGCGGCGGACAAGCCAGCTTTCATCGCGATGACTGAAAAGATCTTCTCCCCCCAGATCTTCGATCCAGATCAACCCTTCTTCGGGGTCGTGATGGTAGATCTTTGGCGCTCGTATTCCGTGCTCCGAGAGAAACTGTGCGATCTCGACGTAGTGCCGATTTTCTTCGCGCTCCAGATTATATTTTACCAGGATTAACGTTTGATCCGGCGAACAACGAACACGATAGAATTTTCGATCTGATCCGCCTTTCTTGATCGGCGTGATGTTTATCTCCGCAATGTCGAAACGCGGAAAGTGCATCCGCGTCTGGCGAAGAAGGAGATCGGTCTTCATGATTAAATGTCGATGTTACGATGAACGCCTGCGACTTTCCGGCGGGAGCGGACGATACAAGCAGAGAGCTGGCTGCGTGAAGCAATTTGTGCCCCGGGCCACAAAATCGTGTCTTCCAAAATTGCCTCTGCCTCCACCCGGCAATCTTTGCCAATGACCGAGCAACCGCGCAACTGGGATGTTGGATCGACAATCGCCGTTTCGTGAATAGGCAAACGCCATTCCGGATCATCAACCGGATAGCGTGGAAAACCTGCCGGGGCGATCTGGCGATCGCTCTTCCCAGAGTCAGGATTCTGCAATTCGCGATGCAGTTCCAAATACGCGTCGCGATTTCCGACGTCCCACCAATGGCCTTCGTCGAGCACCACGCCGCCAACTTTTTCCCCGCTGCGGATTAGCTCGAGGAAAATCGGAATAACCGATCGTTTCACGCCGCGCTCCAAGCGCTGGGCAAATACTGGATCGACCACATAAACGCCGGTAAAAACAAACTCCTCCAGTGCGCTCGTTCCAAGTTGATTTCTAATATCAACGACGCGCTCGCTGCGGGGATCGAATGCGACATGCTTCGGGCTAGCGTTAGAGCGTAGCGCGAGCGTGACGATGTTGCCGGCGCGAAAGTGATTGTCGATCAAACGATCAATCGGGAGATCGGTAAGAATGTCGCCGTTGTAAACGAGAAGCGGCTCGGCGTTGAGTAAGTTGGCGACGTTCGCAATCCCCCCCGCCGTTTCGAGCAGCACCGGCTCGTGGCTAAACTCGATGGGTCGATCGCGATATGTCGATCTTGGAAAGACTTCGGCGAAGCGCTCGGGGAGGTGGTGCGTATTTACGAAAAACTTCGTGATTCCGATATCGATCAAGTGATCGAAGGCAAAAGTGATCAGCCGTTTTTGGAAAATCGGCACGAGCGGTTTCGGCAAATCATCCGTTAACGGACGCAGGCGCGTGCCGAGTCCGGCGCCGAGGACGAATGCTTGTGTGACTGCCGCCATGGCTTTAACAATCTCCCATGGCTGAAGAAACCATCTGGCGCGGCAGATCATCGCAGTGGAAGAATTTCGGCGTGTTCATTTTGTGCGGACTCTTCTGCTGGCTGATTGTGCCCATCTTTATCGCGCTGGCGCGTTATCTCCAAACGAAATGCAAAATTTACGAGCTGACGACCGAGCGCTTGAAAATCACCGAGGGCGTCTTCAGCAAAGTGACGGACACGCTCGAATTATATCGAGTGAAAGATCTCGAGACGCGGCAGCCGTTTCTGCATCGCCTGGTTGACATTGAGAACGTGCAATTAAACACGTCGGACGCTTCATCGCCGTTCATTTTCATCGAAGCGGTCCCGTCTGCTATCACGTTAGGCGACAAAATCCGAAATCAGGTCGAAACCATCCGTGCGCAGAAGGGCGTGCGCGAGATCGACGTCGAATAACCCAGCGGCCGGGCGGCGCCAATGAAGCGAATTGCCTCAGCGCTCTTCCTTCTCTGTGCGTTTGCGGCGCGTGCCGCCGAGGTCGCGGACCCATGCAGGCCGCCGACGTTTCCATCGCCGGAATTTAATGCGGCGAATTTCAACGTGCGCGACTTCGGTGCGGTCGCCGACGGAAGAGCCAATGACACTGGCGCGATCAATCGCGCGATTGAGAAATGCAATTCAGTCGGTGGCGGGGACGTGGTTTTTCCGGCGGGCAAATACGCAGCAGCGTCGATCCATTTAAAGAGCAACATTCGTTTCCTGCTGGACAAAGACGCGGTCATCACTGGCGCGCCGAGCGGCTACGATCCGCCAGAGCCAAACGAGTTTGAAAAATATCAGGACTTCGGTCACAGCCATTTCCGCAACGCGCTGATGTGGGGTGAAAACATTGAGAACTTCGCCATCATCGGCGGCCGCGTGAACGGCGGCTACATCGTTGAAGGTGATCCGAAGGGCCGGGACATCGGAGACAAAGTGATTTCGATTACTCGCAGCCGAAATCTGCTCTTCCAAAATGTGACGCATGAGACCGGCGGCCATTTCGTTTACCTGCTCAACGACTGCGAGAATGTGCACATCGACCGCGTTAGGGTGAAAAAATCCCGCGACGCCGTCAATTTCGTCGGCTGTCGGAATGTTCAACTTCACGGGTGCAATTTTACCGGCTGCGGCGACGACACGATTGCGCTGAAAAGCGACTGGGCGCTCGGGCGGAAGATTCTGAGCGAAAACATTTACGTCTGGGACAGCTATCTCGAGACGTCTTGCAACGCCTTGCAGTTTGGCGCCGAGACAACGGGCGATTTTCGCAACGTGAATTTCTGGAACATCCGGATCGGGCGCGCGATGAAGGCGGCGATCGGGATCACTTCGGCAAACGGCGGGTTGATTGATGGCGTGAACTATCGCGACATCACAATAAAGGGCGCGGCCTGCCCAATTTTCATCCACGTCATCAATCAGCGGCGCAGCAGCGACCCGAATCAAAAGATCGGTGCGATCAAAAACGTGAAAATTTCCAATGTGTCGATCACGGATTGTAGGCCAACGAAGGGCGGGCTGTTGCGGACATCCGCCATCCTTGGCCACCCGGGTTCCTATTTGGAAAACATCATGCTGGAGCAGGTGAAGATGGTCTCCAAAGGCGGTGGCAAGTACGCCACGGCGTGGGATCTGAAGGATGAGCCGCGCAAAGTCGCCAAGAAAGCGCTACCTGCCGCCGGTCTCTACATTCGTCACGCCAAGGGCGTGACGTTGGAAAATGTCGAGCTCGCGCTCGAATCGCCGGATTCAAGGCCGCCACTTGTTGTCTATGACGCGATCGGATTGACGTTAAACAATTTCAAATCACAGAAGACCGCCTCCGGAATGCTGCGGTTGGAGAAAGTCGAAAATCTTTCTGTGCTTAATTCTCAAGGGTTGCCCGAGCGACGTTCGGAAAATCTTCAGACGTTGACTGAATAGCCATGGCATCCGTCGTGTTTCTCCGCGCCGCGAATGTGGGCAAACACAATCGGTTTCAGCCGAGTGTTCTTGCTAAAGAACTGGCCGCGTTCGGAGTAACTAACGTCGGCGCCGTCGGAACCTTCCTCGTCCGCAAAAACGTGACCGAGAAAGCATTGCGAGCCGCGATTTTGCGAAAACTGCCATTCAAATGTGAGGTGATAATCTGTCCCGCGAAGGAGATTGTCGATCTTGCGCACGACAATCCGCTCAAGAACGAACCGATCGACCATAATCGGCGCATTTTTCTAACGGTAATGTCAAAACCGGCGGCGAGGTTGCCAAAACTTCCTATTTACACACCCGACTCAAAGAATTGGGAAGTCGAAATCGTGCGTATCACTGGGGTGTGTGTGCTCAGCCTTTGGCGCAGACTGAAGCAG
>JALYUC010000146.1 GCA_030853965.1 Verrucomicrobiota bacterium
CGCGAAAGCGATGGCGCGTAAATCAACTCGAGTTGCGCGGAACGTGCTGCGGGTGAACACTGCGCGCTCTCCCGATGCTCACCGTTTCTCAACTCAGCAAATCTTTTAGCGGGCGACTGCTCTTTGACGAGGTCTCGCTGCAGGTCAATCGTGGTGACCGAATCGGATTGGTTGGCCCGAATGGCGCGGGCAAATCAACTTTGTTCTCGCTGATCCTCGCCGAGACATCTCCCGACAGTGGTCAGATCACTTTGGAAAAAAGCGCAACAATTGGATTTCTTCCACAGGAAACCGCGGCGGCGGGAGACGAAACCGTGCTCGAGCTGGCCTTGGCAACAACGCCCGAGCTTGTTCATGCGCAGAAAATCATCAAACAACACGAATCGGGGAATGGTTCGGACGATGCGGCGTATCATCGCGCCTTGCACGTTTTCGACGAGCACGGCGGCTGGCAACTCGAACCGAAAGCGAAACGCGTGCTCGCCGGACTCGCCTTTCGCGAGAGTGATTTCGATCGGCCGGCGGGTGCGTTGAGCGGCGGCTGGATCATGCGCGCGCATCTGGCACGGCTTCTGGTGACGGAGCCCGACCTTCTTCTGCTCGACGAACCAACGAACCATCTCGATCTTGAATCGCTCCAGTGGTTTCAGGAATATCTGAGGAGTTATTCGGGCGCGATTGTCATGATCTCACACGATCGCGAGTTTCTGAATCAACTTGTTGGCAACATCGTCGAGATCGCGCACTCGAAATTCATTCGTTATCGCGGCAACTGGGACAACTACGTCGAACAGAAAGCCGCGCGCGAAGAACAACAACTCTCGGCTTACAAAAATCAGCAGAAGGAAATCGCGTCGCTCCAATTGTTCGCCGATCGCTTCCGAGCTAAGGCGAGCAAAGCATCGCAAGCGCAAAGCAAGTTGAAACAGATCGACCGCATGGAGAAAATCGCAGCACCGGTCGCGCGGGGCAAAACAATCAAGTTCCATTTTCCACAGCCGGTTCGCAGCGGTCTGCGTGTTATCGCACTGAAAGATGTCGATCATGCCTACGGTGATCTCGTCGTTTATCGCGGCTTGAATTTTCACGCCGAACGCGGGCAACGGACTGTGCTGGTCGGCCCGAACGGCGCCGGAAAATCAACTCTTCTCAAATTACTTGCCGGCGTGTTGCCGGTGCAACACGGCGCGCGCACACTCGGCCACAATGCTCGCGTCGGTTACTTCTCCCAAAACCGAATCGACGTGCTCAACGCGACACACACCGTCCTTGAAAGTGTATTGGACGCGCCGAAACCTGTGCCCGAACAAACGGCGCGTACGGTTTTGGGCTCATTTCTATTTCGCGGCGACGATGTCTTTAAATCGGTAGCGGTCCTGAGTGGCGGTGAAAAATCGAGATTGGCGCTGGTTAAACTGCTGCTCGATCCGCCGAATCTCCTGCTTATCGATGAGCCGACGACCCATCTGGATGTCGGCTCAATTGATGCGCTGATCGGCGCGCTCAAGCAATATCACGGCACGCTCATCTTCATCAGTCACGACGTTCATTTCATCCGCGCCATCGCCACCAGCGTCTTGCACATCAATGCAGGTCGCCTCACGCCTTATCCAGGCGACTACCAGTACTATATAGATAAGTCGAAAGCCGCGTCGGCCCGGACCGCGCTCACCGCCGGCCAAACCTTACAAGATCGACAATCGAACGGGTCCGATACCTCGACGCCACGGGCGCGTGGTCTGCGTGAGCAAAAAGCACAGAAACGTTTGGAGGCGGAAGCACGCAACGCGATCGCAAAGGCGAAGCGAGAAAAAGGAAAGAGGGTGCATGAGCTCGAGATGAAAATCGCTGCGCTCGAAGGCCAGCAAAAGGAACTCGTCGCCGCGCTGGAAGATCCCGCCGCCTACGAATCCGGCGGCCGCGCCGTAGCAATCAATCGCGAACTGTCTGCCGTGGCCGATGATCTTGTTCGCCTAACAAACGAATGGGAAACCGCGACCGCAGCGGTCTAGCTCTTTGCGCTCTTCAGATACTTCTCTGGAATCGGCGCGTCGGGACTCTCCTGTTGCCAGTAGATCGAGACAATCCACCAGCGATTTCCATCGTTAAATAACTGGATGCTGTTGATCCCGCGCATGAACGGCTCGGCATCGTTCGGATCGTGCCGCGACTCATACATGCTCCAGACATGTGCAATGTTTCCGAACTGCTCGGTCCGCCGCGCAATTTCCTTTTCGTAGAATCCTTCCTTTTCAAAGAATGGTTCTACTCGCGCGATGAATCCCTCGATATCCAATAGGTGCGGCGCAAGATCGACATCTTCTCCACCGGCCTTCATCGCAGTCGGAATTAGACGTGCGCCTGGAATGTACAACGAACGTTCACGATCCCAGTCGCGCTTCGTCCCGGCCGGACCGGAAATGCCGTCGTAAGCCGCAGCAATGATGGCGTCGATTGAAGCGACATCCGCGGGGTTGGCTGCGCTTTCGTTACCGTTTGGCATGTCTCTTCTTTGCTACCATCCAACTCAAGCGAGCGACTCTCGGCCCTGCCGATATGTAGGATGTGATGAATCCAGTGTCACCCAGGGCAATCGATCTTCCGTCCAGATTGAGGCCTCAGTCGAGAAATCTTCGGGATGATCGAGCGAGGCGATCGTCATATCGATCCACTCCGAGTCATCCTTCTCCTGAAAGAAAAGCGGCGTGCCGCAGCAGGCAGCAAAGGACCGGATCCTGTCTGCATGCTTCACTTTGCGAAACTCACCGGAAAGGAGCTCCATTTTTTCTTTCGGAACTGAGCCCCAGATCACGAACGGCGCGGCGCTGGCCCGACGACAATCAATGCAGTGGCAATCGCAGATTTGTCTTGGTGTTTCGTGTAATCGATACCGCACACCGCCACACAGACAACCGCCATCGATGTTCGTCATGTTGCCGCCCTGACTTGGACGTTGGGCGTTGGATGTTGGATGTTGCGCGTTTTTTTAGTGAGTTCTAAAACCTTACGCGCGGCGTTGTGCCCGGGGATGCCGCTGACAGCACCACCGCGCTGCGCGCTTGAGCCGCAAAGAAAAACATTTTCGTGTTCGGTTTCGACACCCCAGGTCCCTGCTTGTTCTTTTGTCGTCGCGAACGGAAACGTGGGCGCGTCCTGGAAAATGTTGCCATGATACATTCCGAGCGCGCCCTCGATATCGACCGGGCTTTTGCTTTCGATGCAAAGGCTGCCGTCACGCGCGACAGCGAGACAATCCTCCAGCGGCTCTTCCAACCACTGATTCATGCTCTCGAGGAATTTCTTCTCCGCTCGTTTTCGCATCGTCTCGTTGTCCTTCGCGAATAAACTCCACGGCGTATCAAGCCCGAAGAGAGTCATAGTGTGGAAACCTTTTTCGAGCAGTTCCGGCCCGAGAATGCTGTCGTCGGTGAGCGTGTGGCAATAGACCTCGCACGGTGTTCTATCCGGCAATCGCCCTTTCAATGCCTGCTCGTAGCTCGCATTCATCTGTTCGTAGCCTTCATCGCTATGAAACGTTCCGCACCAGGCTTCGGTCGCCGAATATTTCTTCGCTTTCAACTTCGGCAACCGGCGCAGGAGCATGTTGATCTTGAACACTGATCCTTCA
>JALYUC010000165.1 GCA_030853965.1 Verrucomicrobiota bacterium
TTCGCCCCCAGCTTTTCTTCCAACACCGGCAGCACCGGTCCGTAAAATTCCTCCGCTTGCGCAACGCTCATGCAGTGGACCTTGAACCCAACGATGTAGAGACCCGTGCGCGAAAAAACTTCAATCACGCCGCCCGGCCGCAGATTCGGAAATTTGAAATTGTCCGGTTTGATCAGCACAAGCGTTTTCTCGATCTTTGCCTGGTTCGGAAACTTGATCACTTGATCGAGTATCCCGCCGTCGCGGTCGGAAAATTCCGCCCACATTTTTAAGTCGCCTTCCACCTCCGTCGGATTGAATGCTGAAAGCACCGCCGGTTCGAAGTACGTCACTTTGCCCAAATCATCGGTTATGTAATCGCCGAACGTGTCGCGAATCGTCTCGCCGCTGGTGCGCTCGTTTACAATGTGACCAACCGCGGCATGCACCTTTTCGACTGCGTCCGGTCCGCGAAAGACCAGGAAAAGAACACGGGCGCATTGTCCTTTCACTTCACCGGCGAAATTTTTCAGCACGTAATCGCGAATTAATTCCTGCGTGGCGCGATGTCGCGCGTGTGTTTCCGTGACGATGGTATCGGCGTATCGCTTCGCCAACTCGGCACTCGGCGCGAACATCCGCGCGCCCACCAAATCGAGACCGGTGCGCGAGATCAATCGCGCGATAATCCCGCCGGTGCGCGATTTGCGCATCGAATACGGCGTAACGATTGCGTAGGAAAGCTCTTCGGCCTGCATGTATGTACTTTTCGCGGCTTATGATTAAACCGCGTCTATGCAGAAAACCGTAGCCGCCAAAGGCGAGAGCAACGTGCGGGTCTTCGCTCAACGCGTCAAATGCGTTTTTGCCGCGATCGCGACCCATTTTCCCCGGTATCGCACTTCGACAACGTCAATCTTGTTCGATCGCAGAGCGTGCATCAATTCGCGCTCTTGATTGCGAAGGATGCCGGAGAGAATCAAGTAACGGCTCGCTTTCAATTTTGGCAAAATCTCGATCAGCAATTCGCTAAATAAGTTCGCCGTGACGATGTCGATCTTGCGAGGAAATTTCCAGCGTCGCGCATCAGCCAACCTCAAACTGACGTTGTCGATCTTGTTGCGTCGGGCGTTTTCCTTCGCAGTCGAAATCGCAAGGGAATCAACATCAATTCCGACAACGCGCCTGGCGCCGAAACATCTCGCGGCGATTGCTAGAATTCCGCTGCCTGTGCCAACATCGAGAAGCGACCATCCCGGTTTCCACTTTCGCGTTACGTGCTCAAGCAAGCGAAGCGACATTGCCGTCGTCGCATGCGCACCTGTTCCGAACGCCGCGCCTGCCGGAATAATCAAGTGGCGGTCGCCGATCTTAATCGGGTTCGGCTTCCGGTTGCTCAGGGCGCGGTCGAGCCAATCGCGCGGCAATTTCTTAACGCGACCCCCGAACTCGGCTGCGAGTTTACGACCTTCTGCGGCCGACTTGCACGCGATCTGAAGTTCCAATCGTTTCCCTGTCGGTTGTTCAATGATCACGAGCTGATCACCGGCTTGCGATCGCAGGCGTTCCTCGTTTGCGATTAACCAGTCGGGGCCAGCTAGCCTTCGCCACAAATACATGCGTCAATGAATCGGTGAAGCTTCTCGGCATCCATCATATCACCGCGATTGCGACCGATCCGCAGCAGAATCTCGATTTTTACACGCGGGTGCTCGGACTCCGCTTCGTTAAGCGCACCGTCAATTTTGACGATCCATCGGCGTATCATTTTTACTTCGGTGACCGAACCGGGCAACCCGGAACGGCGATCACATTTTTCCCCTGGCCGGACGCGCGTCGCGGGACGCGCGGTGTCGGACAAGTCGTCGCGACGAGCTTCGCAATTCCAACCACGTCGATCGACTACTGGAAATTGCGTCTTAGAGAACATCAGATTTTGTGTGAAGAGGTCGCTGTCCGCTTCGGCGACTCGGTCGTGCGATTGGCCGATCCGGACGGATTGCTGCTCGAACTGATCGCATCGGCGCAGTTGGACAATGTCGATCTGGGGTATGACAGCGAAGTGTCTCGTGAGTTTGCCATCCACGGCTTTCACGTGCCGACGTTGGAAGTGCGACACGCGAAGAAGACAGAGCGATTACTGGAGATACTGGGTTTTGAATTAATCGGTGAAGAAAACAGCCGTCGACGATTTTCGGTGAATCAAAGATCAACAAGTGGATCGGTCGATCTGGTTGAGCGACCGGATGGACAATTCGGAGTCAATTCGGCCGGGACCGTGCATCACATCGCGTTCCGTTGCGCGAACGAGAACGAGCAATTGCATTGGCGAAATCAGCTTGTGGATCTTGGCCTGCACGTCACGCCGGTCATCGATCGCCAATATTTTCACTCCATCTATTTTCGTGAGCCGGGCGGAACTCTTTTTGAAATCGCAACCGATGGACCCGGGTTTACCGCCGATGAACCGGTCGAGCATCTCGGTGAGAATTTAAAGCTCCCTCCGCAATACGAAGCGCATCGCGAGGCTATCGCGCAATCGCTTCCGAAGATTTCACTCAAGTGAGCGATTTGAATTTCATCCATCGCTTCGTTCCCGGAAAAGAGTCGTCACGCGCGTTGCTGTTGCTGCACGGAACGGGCGCGGATGAGAATGACTTGATCGATCTCGGTCAGGCGCTCGACCCGAAGGCGGCGCTCTTGAGTCCGCGCGGAAAAGTTTTGGAAAACGGCCGGCCGCGTTTCTTTCGCCGGTTGGCTGAGGGCGTATTTGATGAGGAAGATGTAATCGCACAGGCACACGAGCTCGCGCAATTTGTCGATGACGCCGCGAAGAGGTACGAGATCGACACGGGGAATCTCGTAGCGGTCGGTTATTCCAACGGCGCAAATATCGGCGCCGCGATGCTGTTGCTGGGTCTCGCGAAATTTTCTCAAGCGATTCTATTTCGCGTGATGGTGCCCCTCTCGAAGATCGACCCTCCAAGTCTGAAAACGTTGTTTGTGTTCATCTCAGCAGGTCAGTTCGACCCGATTGCGCGGTTGCCGATTACCCAGCGATTGGCGCAGCTATTCGAGAGCGCCGGAGCAGAAGTTACCCTGCAATTTCAGCCCAGCGGCCATGAACTTACTGAGACCGACGTGGTGGATGCCCGGAAATGGTTATCGCGTTGAAGTTGACCGCAGGCCCTTCGTCCAAGTAAGTATCGGTCTTTTCCTGTCGCCATGCTTATCGTTATGAACGCAAGCGCCGCGCAAGCGGAGATAGACCACGTGGTGCGCGTGGTCGAGTCGCTTGGCTTTCGCGCCCACGTGATGCCGGGCGCGACCCGGACAGCCATTGGCGTAACGGGAAATCAAGGCGCGGTTGATCTGAGTCATTTCGAGAATCTGCCGGGCGTGGGGGAAGCAATTCGCGTGACCAAACCTTACAAGTTAATCACGCTCGATTTGCGGCCGGAGCGGACGGTTGTCGATGTTGGCGGCGCCAAGATCGGTGACGGTTCCCTCGCAATCATTGCCGGGCCCTGTTCGATCGAGGATGCGAAGCAAGCTTTCGCGGTGGCGGAAGTCGTGAAGAAAAGCGGTGCGCAATTTTTCCGCGGCGGCGCATTCAAACCGCGCACTTCGCCGTACTCATTTCCCGGATTGGGCAAGGATGCCTTAAAAATCTTGGCGGAGATTCGAGAACAATTCGGTTTGAAGATCGTTACGGAGGCACTCGACGATGCGAATGTCGATCTTGTCGAGAAGTACGCTGATATGATTCAGATCGGTGCGCGTAACATGCAAAACTTTACGCTGCTGCGGCGCGTGGGCCGCTCGAAATTGCCGGTGCTGCTGAAACGGGGAATGGCGGCAACGCTCGAGGAGTGGCTACTTGCCGCGGAATACGTAATGTCGGAAGGAAATTATCAAATCGTCCTTTGCGAGCGCGGCGTGCGCACCTTCGCCCAACATACGCGCAATACACTCGACCTCGCGGCGGTTCCCGCGGTGCGCCGCATTTCCCATTTGCCTGTGATTGTGGATGCCGCACATGGAACAGGACGCAGCTACATGGTCACCCCCCTGGCGCGCGCTGGTGTAGCCGTTGGCGCGGATGGTTTGATGGTGGAAGTGCATGCACGGCCCGATGAGGCGCTATCGGACGGCGCGCAAGCGCTCAAGCTCGATGAATACGAACAAATGGTGAAGGAAGTCCGCGCGATCCACAAGGTAATCGCGTGATGTAGCCACGGCGCTCTGTCGCCGTGTTTTGGCGGGCATCGATAAGCGCCTCGACAGAGCGAGGCGGCTACAGTTTCAAAAAGTTCGCCAGTAACTTTTTTCCTTCCGCGGTCAAAATCGATTCGGGATGAAACTGGACGCCGTGCAAAGGAAATTGTCGATGTTGCAATCCCATGATCTCGCCTTCCGCGGTTTCGGCGGTTACTTCGAGGGAATCGGGTAAAGATTCGCGCCGGACGATGAGTGAGTGATAACGCGTTGCCTCGAGCGGCTGCGCAAGGTTCTCAAAAACGGCTTTGCCATGATGATGGATAATCGATATTTTCCCGTGCATCAGCTTTTCTGCGCGCACAATCTCACCGCCGAAAACCTGCGCGATGCATTGATGACCGAGGCAGACACCCAAAATCGGCGTGGTCGACCCCAATTCGCGAATCACTCGCGAGCTGATGCCGGCATTTTCAGGCCGGCCAGGGCCGG
Organism: Verrucomicrobiota bacterium; assembly: GCA_030853965.1. Lineage (GTDB taxonomy): Bacteria > Verrucomicrobiota > Verrucomicrobiia > Chthoniobacterales > UBA10450 > JALYUC01. The sequence goes on from JALYUC010000165.1 coordinate 4,690, forward strand.
GCGAAATGCAGATTCGTTCCGGATTCAGGTTCTTGATCTCATCTATTGAGATTTCGTCGTTCCGTTTCACGACAAGATCGACATCCAGTGCACCGAAAATCTGGACGAGATTGTAGGTAAACGAATCGTAGTTATCGATAACGAGCAGCATTTCTTCTGTAGTGGCAGCCGTGCCGGCTGCGGCGTTTTAGTTTCGCAGGCGACACGCCTGCCGCTACAGTTTTTTAGCGCGGCCGATTGCTTCCAGCATCGCCTTTGCTTTGTTCACGCATTCCTCAAATTCACGCGACGGATCCGAGTCAGCGACGATACCGGCGCCGGTCTGAAAGTAGGCTTTGCCGTCTTTCAGCACGATAGAGCGCAAGGCGATGCAACTGTCGAGCGAACCGTCAAAGCCGAAGTAGCCAACGATGCCGGAATAAAATCCGCGACGTGCTTTCTCCAGCTCGGCGATGATTTGCATGGCGCGGATTTTCGGCGCGCCCGAAACCGTGCCCGCCGGAAAGGTCGCGCGCATGGCGTCGAACGCATTCTGGTCTTCGCGCAATCGCGCGACGACATGGGAGACAATGTGCATGACGTGACTGTAGCGCTCGATCGACATCTGCTCTGTTACCTTGACGCTGCCGAATTCCGCGACGCGGCCAAGATCGTTGCGTCCGAGATCGATCAACATCACGTGCTCAGCGCGTTCTTTCGGATCGGCCATTAGCTCTTGGGCAAGTCGTTCGTCATCGGCGGAATCTTTTCCGCGTGGTCGCGTTCCAGCGATAGGACGAATCTCCGCGACACGCTCGCGAACGCGCACGTGCATTTCGGGTGAACTTCCGATGACCGTAAAATCGTTTCCGAATTTGAGGCAAAACATGTACGGCGACGGGTTGCCGAAGCGGATCGCGCGGTAAAGATCGAGAGCGTTCCCTTGGAATTGCGTTTCAAATCGCTGCGATACGACCACTTGGAAAATGTCGCCCGCGGCAATGAGTTCCTTTGCTTGAGCGACCATCGATTCGAATTCCGCGCGCGTGGTGTTGCTCTGAGCAGCGGGAAGTTTTTCGACTCGTTCCGAGCCGATCGGGCGCAGGCTCGCCGGCTGATTCAGTCGCGCAATCGCGCTTTCCAACGCGCGCTGTGCGTGGTCGTAGGCTTGATCGGCCGAACTATCGCCGTCGATCTTCGCCAGCGTCACGAGACGCAGTTTACGAAAGCGGTGATCGAAAACTAACAGCGTGCGCGCGATCATGAACATCATCTCGGGAAGTTTGAGATCGTCGCGCGGATGAATCGACACGGTGGGTTCGAAGAAGCGGACAACGTCGTAGCCGATGTAACCGACGGCGCCGCCGACGAAATGTGGAATTTCCGGGCGGGCGACGAATTGGAATCGCCCCATCAATTTTTGCAACTCCGCCAAGGGATCCGATTTTGTCTCATCGCTTTTGAAGACAACAAGTGGATCGAAACCGATGAAGGAGAAACGCCCCGATTCGTCGTTTTTCTCGGCCGATTCAAAAAGGAAACATGGTTCGCCGTTGTCGATCTTGGCGAAAGCGGAAACCGGCGTCTCGACATCGGCGACAAGATCGACAATCAGCGGGATGAAATTGCCGCGTTGGGCGAGGGTGCGGAATTCGCCTCGGGAAAGATTTAGATCAAGATCGGACATGGGCAGAGAGCGCAATTAAAGGTTGCGCAAGCGGCGCGGCGAGCCATTATTTTCATCCGCTCAAAATGCGGGTGTAGCTCAGTGGTAGAGCACCTCCTTGCCAAGGAGGACGTCGCGAGTTCGAGCCTCGTCACCCGCTCATTTTGCTCTATGTTTCCAGGCGTGGAAAATTGCGGTGTCCGCGACAATTCTTGAATCCAATCGGGCCATTCGCCGCATCTCACTCGCAAAGGATGAATATGAAAACATTGTTCGTAATTTGTATCTGCTCGATCGCGTTGGCGTTGGGCGTCTTGGCCCAAAGCCCTACCGTCGCTCCGCAGCCGGCCGCGTCGCCGACAATAACAGCGGCAGCTTCGCCGAGTCCGACGGCCAAGGACGATTTGGAAGCGGCGATCGAGAAGAAGGTCAAAAAGCACTTCAACTTCACGATTGGAGATCATGACAGCGATACGGAAACCTCGGGATCGCATTCGCATTCCGGGGACGAGATTCCCGAAATGGTTGTTCCGATTGTCGCCGTTGTCTTCTTGTCGATCTTTGGCGCGCCAGTGTTGATCGTGGCGGTGATCATGTATTTCGGTTTCTCGAAAAACCGGATGATGCATCGCACCGTGCGCATGATGGTAGAAAAAGGTCAGCCGGTGCCGCCAGCGCTACTCGCGCCGCCGCCACCCGCAGTGCGTCAACGTTCGGATATGCGCCGCGGAGTCGTGCTCGTCATGGTTGGCATAGGAGTGATGATCTTTTTCGCTGCGGTGAACGAGTGGGAAGGCGGCGCGTGGGCGTTGGGAATAATTCCATTCCTCATCGGTCTTGGCTATCTGCTGGTTTGGAAACTAGAGGGTGGAAAGAAGGAGATTCCGCCGCTGCCGCCCACACCGTAATCTCCCGACGTGGAGCTAACCGATGCGGACCTTCTTACTCGAGTTCTTGTTGATGACGACCAGCACGCTTTTGGCGAGCTGGTTCGTCGTCATCAATCAAGCGTGCGGGGTCTGCTTCGCCAGCTTACCCGGACAGACCTCGCGCTGGCCGACGATCTCGCGCAAGAAGCTTTTCTGCGCGCTTACAAGAACATCCGCAGCTTCCGCGGCGAGGCGAAATTTTCGACCTGGCTTTACCGAATTGCCTACAATTGCTTTCGCGAAGACGCGCGCCGGCGCAAGGAACTGGTCGGCGTCGATGAAGCGCAGTTACAAACGGAGCTGGACCCGCAAACAGCCGACCCCGGTCTAAGACATGATCTTATGCATGCTCTAAGTTTACTTCCGCTGCACGAACGCTCGGCCGTCTTGCTTTGCTGCCAAAATGGCTTGTCGCATGACGAGGCATCGCGCGTGCTGGATATTCCGCTTGGCACGGTGAAGACAAACGTATTACGTGGACGGGAGAAATTGAAACGCACGCTAGCGGCGTGGGGACCGAACTGATGGACGAAAAGAACCAGGAAGATTCGTTGGATCGACAATTGCGCGAGGCGGCGCCTTACATCGACGACCAGGGTTTCTCTGCGCGCGTGCTTGCTGCTCTGCCAGCGCCGCGGCGCAAACAGCTTTCATTACGCTCGGTGATTCTGATTGGAATCACCCTGCTCGGCAGCACCCTCGCTTACGTCCTGTCGGACGGGGGGAGGTTCGTGACGGTAAAGATGGTATGGCTGGCGTCGTTGCCGACAGTCTTGCTTCTTGCGGTTGCCTTTGGCAGCGGAATCTTAGTTACCGCTGGCGGCCTGATCGCGGCCATATCTAAGAGTCGAGAGCTGCAATCTTAGACATTGGCGGTTGCATTCGCAGCCTTGCGCGTCAGGATGGGGGAATGTTGACGCGCATTCCTACCGCCACGCTGAAGGAGCTTTTAAAACTTTCTGAGCGCAAGGAAGCGCTCATGGCCCGCATCCAGGAGATCGATCGTGAGATGACGCGTTTGGAACACAAGTTCGAGGACACGCCGGGCAGCGCTCTAGGCAAAGGACGCGTGACGTTTTCAACTGCGCCGCAGAAAAGGCGCGCTTCCCGGCGGGCTAAGAAAGGCGCGCTCAAGGCGAAAATAATGAAGGCATTGCGCGCGGCCGGTACAAAGGGCGCGAGCATTCGTCAGTTGTCCGATAAACTTGGAGTGCGTAGCGCGAATCTCTACGTTTGGTTCAACGGAACCGGAAAAAACGTTCCAGGGCTGAAGAAGATCGGGACCGCGAAATATCGATTGGTGTAGTGGCGGGCGTGTCGCCCGAAAAGTTGAAGAGGTGCGGCTGACACAGCCGCCTCTACACTTCTCACACCGCGCAAAGCTCGCGTGCCTTTCTTACATCGACATCGATTTGCCGCGTCAGAGCGTCGAGACTTTCGAATTTCCTTTCCGGTCTAAGATATTGCATGAAGCGCACCTCGACGTCGCGTCCGTAAATGTCGCGATCGAAATCGAGAAGATAAATCTCCAGAACGCGCTCCGACTTCCCACCGCTCACCGTCGGGCGAATGCCGAGATTAATAACGCCGTGATGCAAAACGCCGTCGATCCACGCCTCAGCAAAGTAGACGCCGTTAGGCGGAAACTGCTCGCTGTGCGCGCTTAAGTTCGCCGTCGGATACCCAATCTTTTTTCCGAGATTATCTCCGCGCACAACTGTTCCGAGAATTGTGTATTCGCGGCCGAGCATTTTCGCCGCTTTCGCGAGATTTCCGTTTTCAATGGCTTGCCGAATCGCGGTGCTGCTGACGACGTCGCCATTCGATTTCACCGGTTGAATGCCAACGACGTCGAATTCAAAGCGCGCACCGAAGTTTTTGAGTAGATCGAGGTTTCCAGCGCGATTTTTACCGAAAGACCATTCGTGACCGACGCAAATCTCGCGCAGCGGTTTTGAATTGGAGACCAGGTGCTCGACAAACTTTTCCGGCGGGGTGGCGGCAAATTCCTTGTCGAACTTGATGATGAGCAAATGGCCGACGCCAAGATTGCGAATGAGCGTAATCTTGTGCTGAGTGGCAGTGAGCAAATGGGGTGCGGCCTCAGGGCGCAACACCTTCTCGGGATGCGGATCGAATGTCACGACGACCGGGGTTCCATCTGCAGAATGGGCGTGACGCGCGGAGGTGGAAATGACCGCTTGATGGCCAAGATGCATGCCGTCGAATACGCCGATCGCCAAAAACAATGGGCCGCGCAGTTGGCTCAGCTCCGGGATCGCCCTGAGGATTTCCATGATTGTCGATCTAACATTTAGGCTCCACGCATACGTGAAACTTCCGGCAAACTCAGAATGCGCTTCAAAATTTCCTCGCGCGGCGCGGTTTTGATCTCAGCAACGCCCATGGCATGATCGACATTGAAGCGTCCGGATTTCGTGCGACGCAATGATTTAAGGTGAGCGCCGCAGCCGAGGGTTTCGCCGATATCGTGAGCATAGGTGCGAACGTAAAAGCCTTTGCTGCAAACCACGCTGAAATCGATGTCGGGCAGTACGATTCGATCGACCGAATAATGGTATACATGCACAAGGCGCGGCTCGCGCTCGACCACTTTTCCCTGACGCGCCAGTTTATAGAGCGGCACGCCGCCCTGCTTTTTGGCCGAAACCATGGGAGGCATTTGATAGAAATCGCCGCGGAATTTTTCAAAGGCGGCGCGAACTTCATCTTCGCTCAACGATGGAACTGGCCGTGTTTCGACAATTTCGCCTTGTCGATCTTGCGTACTTGTCGATGTACCGAGTGTGAGCGTCCCGGTGTAATGTTTGTCTTCACTCATTAATAGATCCTGGATTTTGGTGCCGCGTCCGATCGTCAGCAAAAGCAGACCGGTGGCGATGGGATCGAGCGTGCCGCAGTGGCCAACTTTTTTAATGTTCAGGGCGCGTCGAAGGACCGCGACGACGTCGTGTGACGTCATGCCTTCGGCTTTATCGACGAGCAAAACGCCGTCAGGAGTCGCAGCCAACGACGTCACAGATTGCCTCCAAAACTTTTGATTCGACCTCCGCCAAACTGCCACGCACGCGCGCGCCTGCGGCGAGAGTGTGTCCGCCGCCGCCAAACTTTTGGCAGATCGCGCAGACATCGGCGGCATCGCTTTTTGATCGCATGCTCACGCGCACTTTGCCCTCGGCCAGTTCTTCGAAGAATACCGCAACGATAACGCCGCGGATGGCGCGGATGTGATCGATCAAGCCTTCGTTATCTTCCGGAAGAACGCCGAGATCGTGCGCGGTTTTTAAACTGAGACTAAAACTAACCACGCGTCCGTTGCCTTCAAAGCGCATGGTGCGCAGAAGTTCGCGCAGCAACTCGACACGACGCCGTGGATAATTTTCGTAGAGAAGCTGATTCACCCGGCCAACATCGATTTTGGAACTCACCAGCTCGGCGGCGATCTGATAAGTGCGCGCCGTTGTGTTTGGATATTGGAAGGAGCCGGTATCGGTGGAGATGGCGACATAAAGATTTTCGGCGATCTCGCGATTAAACGTCAGTTTTTCGCTTTGAATCAGCTCGTAAATGATTTGTCCGGTCGCGGGCGAATTCGGATCGATATAAACCATGTCGCCGTATCCGGGATTGCTCGGGTGGTGATCGATGTTGATCCAGGTCTTGGCCGACCGCACGGACTCGAACGCAGTGCCGAGACGGTTCTGGATGGCAGTGTCGAGCGCGACCGCTACATCGACATCTTCCGGCGTGCCCGGTAGTTTGGTAAGTAAATCGGAGTGCGGAAGAAAACTATATTTCTCGAGCATCCCATCTTCGTTCCAAACGCGAACGTCTTTGCCGAGTTCTTTCAGCGAAAGCGCGAGGGCGAGCTGGCTGCCGAGCGCGTCACCGTCGGGACGAACGTGGCTCAAAATAGCAAAACGTTGGTGATCGCGAAGAACCTTTCCGATTTCCGCGAATGTCGATCGAGCGGCGCTCACTCCTCTTTGTTCGCAGGCGTTTCGATTTTCTGGAGAATCTCGATCACGCGCGTGCCGCGCTCGATTGAATCATCGAGGTGAAAAACCAGTTGCGGCGTGTATTTCAAGACGACGTGACGCGCGAGCTGCGTTTGCAAGGCGACGCGATGTGCTTCGAGTTGAGCGATCACGGTCCCTCTGCCCGCGCCGAGAACGCTGACGTAGACATGCGCTTTCTTCAGGTCCGCCGCGACGTTGACTTGATTGATCGTGACGAGTGCATCCTCGAACGTGATCTCGCGCGCGATGATCAAGCTCAACTCGCGTTTCAGAAGTTCGTTAACGCGTAATTGTCGATGTTTCATTTTGAATGCAGCCGCCCCGCTCTGTCGGGGCGCTTTTCGCACGCCCACGGCGACAGAGCGCCGTGACTACAGCTTTACAGTTTCTGCGCGATTTGTTCGAGCTGATATGACTCGATGATGTCGCCCACTTGATATTCGTTGAAGTCGCCGAGCTTGAGTCCGCACTCGAGGCCAGAGCGGACTTCCTTTACGTCGTCCTGGAAGCGGCGCAGCGTTGAAATTCCGCCATCGTAAACCGGTTGGCGGCGCCGCAGGACTCGGGCTCGTGCGACACGCGCGATGCGGCCATCCGTGACCAGGCACCCGGCCACGGTACCCTTGCTCAATTGGAAAACCTGTTTCACTTCGGCGTGCCCAATGACGGTTTCGCGATGCTCCGGGTCGAGCAAGCCGGCCATCGCTTCTTTAATCTGGTCGAGCAGCTCATAAATAATGCTGTAAAGCTTCACCTGCACGCCTTCATGCCTTGCCGCCGCGACGGCGGTGCTTTCAACTTTGATATTGAAGCCAACGACGACCGCGTTTGACGCACTGGCCAGAAGGATGTCGGATTCCGAAATCGGCCCGACAGCGGCGTGAACAATCTCGAGATCGATTTTCTTGCTCTCGATTTGTTTCAACGCGCCGGCGATTGCTTCCAGTGAGCCCTGGGCGTCGCACTTCAAGACGATACGAAGAACTTTCTTTCCGTCCGCGGCTTCGAGCAAACTTTCAAGCGTGGCGCGTTGCGGGACGCTCAATTTATCCGTGCGTTGTGATTGCAGCCGCTCCTCGCTCAAGGTCTTGGCCGAGCGCTCCGATTCCATGACGAGCAATTCGTCGCCCGCGTTCGGCAATCCGGTGAATCCGAGCACCTTTACTGGAGTGGAGGGTCCCGCTTCTTTAATCGGTTTGCCTTGATCGTTCATTAGCGATTTCACCTTGCCACTGTAATGACCGGAGATGAATGAATCGCCAGTCTTGAGTGTCCCCATCTGCACAATGATCGTGGCGGTGGGGCCGCGGCCGGCTTCGACTTGCGCTTCGATGACCGTCCCACGCGGCGTGGCCGTTGGTGAAGCTTTGAGCTCCATCACTTCGGCTTGCAGCGACATCATCTGGAGTAACTGGTCGATGCCTGTGCCTTTGGTCGCGGAAACCGGAACGACAATTGTTTCACCACCCCAATCCTCCGGCATGAGATCTTTTTCCTGCAGCTGCTTTTTCACCCGGTCGATGTTCGCCGATGCCAAATCGATCTTGTTGATCGCAACCATGATTTTCACGTGTGGCGCCGCCTTCGCGTGACTGATTGCTTCAAGCGTCTGCGGCATCAATCCGTCATCCGCCGCGACGACCAGCACGACAATGTCTGTGACGTTGGCGCCGCGCGCGCGCATGGCCGTGAAGGCGGCGTGCCCGGGAGTGTCGATGAAAGTGATTTTGTGTCCCTTATATTCAACCTGATACGCTCCGATGTGCTGGGTAATTCCGCCGGCTTCACCCGCGGCCACGCGTGTCTTGCGGATCGCGTCCATGAGCGAAGTTTTTCCGTGATCGACATGACCCATGAACGTAATGATCGGCCCGCGCGGTTTGAGTTCTTCTTCCTTCTCAATGACAGGCGGAGGTGGTGCGACAACAACCTGCTCGACTTTGTGAACGCCGCCGCCTTTCTCGCGGCGCTCTTTTTCCAACACGAATCCGTGACTTTCCGCGATCTTAAAAGCGATGTCCGGCTCGATCGTCTGATTGATGTTTGCGAAAATGTTGAATGCCATCAACTCGGCGATCACTTGGTGCGGCTTTAAACCGAGTTCGGTTGCCAACTGTTTGACAATGATCGGAGGCTTGATGTGGATGACGTTTTGCGGCTCGGGCTCCGCCTCTGCGGCCACGGCCGCACCGTCTGACGCTGGGGCTTGCGGTATCGGCGAAGGTACAGGCGCTACTGCCGGGCCCGATTGCGATGGGGCAGGCGGCGCTTCCAATGAAGCCCGGATGCGGGAGATAGGCGGAAGGACCGTACTTTTCTTGTTTAGCTCGCCGTCTTCCGATTTCTTTCTTGGCTTCTTCTCGTCGATCAGCGAAACGCTCTCCACATCGCGGCGCGGAGCTGGAGTAGATTTCGGTGGAGCTTTTGGCGCTGGTGGATGGGGCGCTAGTTTCACCTGAGCGACGGCATGAGCACGCGCCGGTTTATGTGTCGCTTCTACTTTTTTCTTTGCCGGCTTCGCCTTAGCGTCCGGCTTGTGAGCAGCATGAGCCTTGACTGCTTTGGGCGCAGTCGGTTTGCGCGCGGCAGTTTTGCTGGTCGTCTTCGTTGGCATTGCTGTTCTTTAAAAATTCGCTCATGGCTAGAGCGGGTTAAGCCAAAGCCATGTTACTTCGCTACCTCTTGTCGATGTATCGCCTCGTGAATCTCTTGTGCTTTCGTTTCTTCCACGCCCAGAATATCCACAAGATCCTTTACGTCCGCGTCGCGCAACCCTTCTAAATTCGTGAAACCGGATTTTACGAGCGTCAGCGCCTGTTCTTCGGTAATTGGCAGCGCGCCGGCGAGCGTCTGCGCGGCTTGCGCGACTTTTTGTTCCACCGCAGTCGTCGCTGAAGTGTCCTTATCAATGTTGATTTCCCAGCCGGTGAGCCGCGAAGTCAATCGCGCGTTCTGTCCCTTTTTTCCGATCGCCAATGAAAGCTGATCTTCGTCCACGGAAATCTGCACGCTCTTTTTCTCGGTATCGAAAACCAGGTTCTTAACTTTCGCCGGCTTGAGCGCTTCGAGGACATATTCCTTCGGATCGGAGCTCCAGCGAATGATGTCCACCTTTTCGTTATTCAATTCGCGCACGATGTTTTTTACGCGCGAACCCCGCATTCCGACGCAGGCGCCGACGGGATCGACTTTTTCATTTACGCTGGTGACAGCGATCTTGGTGCGATACCCAGCCTCGCGTGCGATGCCGCGAATCTCGACCGTGCCGTCATTGATCTCGCTCACTTCCAATTCGAAAAGGCGGCGGACAAAGTTTGGATGACTGCGCGAGACAATGATTTCCGGGCCGCGGATTCCGTTCTCCACCGCGACGACGTAAGCACGCAAGCGATCGCCAACATTGTAATCCTCAACCACCACGCGCTCGCGCTGCGGCATGATGGCTTCAAACTTGCCAAGATCGAGAATCACATCGGAGCGATCAAAGCGCCGGACCGTGCCGCTGACAATTTCCCCAGCGCGATCCTTAAATTCCTCGTAAATCATTTCCTTCTCGACCTGGCGAATGCGCTGCATCATCGCCTGCTTCGCGGTCTGCGCGGCGATGCGGCCGAAGTTCCGCGGTGTCACTTCCACTTCCACGGCGTCCCCGATTTTGACGTCAGGTTTAATTTTGCGCGCCTTCGCGATTGTAATTTCGTCCTGCGGATTATCGACGTTTTCGACAACGAGCAAGTTAGCCAGCGCGCGGATCTCCCCGGTTTTTGAATCAATATCGATGCGCAGATCTCGCGACGCGCCGATGCTTTTCTTCGAGGCCGAGAGCAGGGCGTTCGAAACCGCCTCGAGCAGGATTTCGCGCTTGATGCCGCGTTCCCGCTCTAAGTAATCGAGCATGGCGATGAATTCCGCGTTCATAAAAACATCTAGCCCGCAGACCAAAAGGAGTGGGACATCAGTTCCCACTCCCTCCAGCGCGGACTAGAAGCTCAATCTAATTTACCGAGGCATAACGTCAAGTTGCCAAATCCCGCCAAGATCGACATAAGTCGCACAGGGCCTGCGCAGAATCGCATTGCAAGCAGCGCGCCACTCGACACAGTCAGCGCATGTCGCGCTTCTCACCGTTGGTTGTGGTCGTCGCCGTCTGGGCGGCCATCTATCTGCCGGCGCTTGGTTTGTTTGAAATTAAAGGTGAGGAAGGCCGGCGTATTCTGCCGGCCATCGCGATGCTCGAGAGCGGCAACTACATTGTGCCGCAAGTCGGCAGTGGGGCATACTTTCGCAAGCCGCCGCTGGTGAATTGGCTGGTCGCGGCGTCGTTCAAGATTTTCGGGGCACGCAATGAATGGACTGCGCGCGTCCCTTCCGTGCTTTGCGTGTTGGCCGTTGCCATCGCTTTCGTTACCGTCGCGCGCGCGAGCCTGAAGCGGATCGGATCAACAATCGCCGCGCTCATTTGGCTGACGAACTTCGGAACGATGGAGAAGGGGCGGTTGATCGAGATTGAAGCGCTCTATATCTCACTTTGCGGCCTCGCCATTATTTTCTGGCTGAGTTGGTGGGAACAAAAACGCTCTCCCTGGCTGACCTGGCTCGTGCCGAGCCTCTTTCTCGGGCTGGGATGGCTGAGCAAAGGTCCTACGCTTCTGGTTTTTTTTTATGCGGTAGTTCTGGCGGTTCTCTACCAGTCAAAGCAGTGGCGGTTCCTTCTTCACCCCGCGCACTTTATTGGTCTCGCCGTCATGCTCGGGATCTTTGCCAGCTGGGCCATCCCGTTCGTTCAAATGACGACCTCCGGACAGGTGATGCAGAAGTGGTCGAACCAGTTCGTCGGTCGTGTCACCGGGGAGTACTTCAGATTCTCGGTTTGGATTTTAACGCTGCCGCGCGCCCTGGCTTATTTTTTGCCGTGGCTGCTGTTAGTGCCCACCTTGCGCTTGAATAAATTTCGCGTTCGGGAACAGCGCGATCTAGCGCGTGCTGTGGCGTGGAGCATCGCGGTGCCTCTTATCATTATCAACATGATACCGGGTGCGGCCCCGCGCTACTCGCTGCCCGTGCTGACGCCATTTTGCTGGTTGCTGGCGATGAGTTTTGCAGAAAACGCATTCGTCCTGCCGAGTTGGGTGCGTCGATCCGAAAAGCAGTTATGGGCGCGCGTAGCCCCGATCTTTGTCGGGTTAGCGATCGTGGCCGGGCTGGTCGGGTACCCGGCAGCCTCCCTTGTTTTCAAACATCGGCAAAAGGTCAAAAACATCGCAGAGAAAATAAATGCGGCCGTCCCGGCAACGGAAACTCTGTATGCCGTGAATCCTAATTATCAGCCTCTCTTTTTTTACATGCACGCGCCCGTCAAGTACGTGAGCCGCATCGAGGAACTTCCGCACGACGCGCGATATTTTCTGGTGCGGCCCCACGATGAACAAACTGCCCTGAGCAGCCAACAATGGATGCCTCGGCAGGCGCGCTTCGTTTTACGGGTGAAAGATTACCGGGACCAAACACTGATTTTATTCGCGGTGGACTCTTCGTGATCTTGTTCGCCGGATTGACACGCGGGTAAACCTGAATTGGTTAGCATGCTAACCAATTCCTATGACGAGACCCGATCCCGAGCAAATCGGTTTGCTGCTCAATGATACATGGCGTGCGTGGCGCGCAAAGCTGGATAACCGTCTTAAGCCATTGGGCCTTAGCCAGGGAAAATGGCGAACGCTGGTTCATCTTTCCAAGGGCGGGGACCAGATGTCGCAAAGCGAGCTGGCCGCGCGCATGTCGATTGAAGAGCCCACGCTCGCTGGCTTGCTGCGACGGTTGGAAATCGATGGCTGGATCCAGCGTCGCGGCGCTTCGCATGATCGCCGTTGCAAGACCGTGCGGCTGGCGCCGAAGTCGAATGCCGTTCTCCACGAAATTTTGGGCACCGCCCGCAAATTACGTCACGAATTGATTGCGGATATTTCAAAGCGCGATGTCCAAACCTGCATGCAAGTGCTCAACCGCATTCGTGCGAAAGCAGAATCTACCGACGTGAACGGAAACGCGCGCCGTACGGCACGATTGAAAAAGGGAAGATCGATCCGCCTTCACGGCGCTACGGCGGGACAAGCATGAAGAACGTAGAGGAAATAAAAGTGGCGACGCGCGATGCGGTCGGTCAACTCGAGCAACGCTACGGCCGCAAGCGTGTTTACATCGCCGGCGGTGTCATCGCTTTTTTCCTGGTTCTGATTTTGTTCCGGCTCATCGCCGCCATGCCAAAAAAACAACAACCGCCGCCGCCGCGTCCGGTGGTCGTGACCAAAGTCATCACCAAAGACGTGCCGCGTTATATCGATGAAATCGGCACGTGCACGGCGCTCGAGAGCGTGCAGATCCAGGCGCAGGTCGGTGGACAGATCACGGCGCGCCTATTCAAAGACGGCGCCGATGTTAAAAAAGGCGACCCGCTTTTCACGATTGATCCGCGACCGTATCAAGCGGCGCTCGATCAAGCGAAAGCGCAGGCGGCGTTGGACGAGGTGAACTTGAAGCGTCAACGGGAACTGCGTGCACGCAATGTCAATTCGCCACAAGATATCGACA
>JALYUC010000202.1 GCA_030853965.1 Verrucomicrobiota bacterium
GTGCGTGTGCAGATCGAAATTGAACGCCATCGCTTAAACCAACTCTTCCTCGAGGACGTCCGGCTCGGGTGTTGTTTCCGACGCTTCCTCGGTCGGCCGATTAAATTGCAGATCGTAGAGTCGTCGATAATGGCCGGACTTCTCAAGAAGCTCGGCATGAGTGCCGATTTCCTTGATTCGACCCTGATCCATCACCACGATTTGGTCGGCCGACAGAATTGTGGACAACCGATGGGCGATGGCGATGACGGTGCGGCCTGCGGCGAGCCTTTCCAGCGCACGCTGGATTTGCTTTTCTGATTCGGAATCGAGCGCCGAGGTCGCTTCGTCGAGCAGGAGAATCGGTGCGTTCTTCAAAAGCGCGCGCGCGATGGCGAGGCGCTGCTGTTGCCCACCTGAAAGCATACAGCCTTTGTCGCCAATGACCGTTTCGTAACCGTCCGCCTGCGCCGTGATGAAATCGTGCGCAAACGCGGTCTGCGCCGCCGCATAAACTTCCTCCGCTGCGGCGCCCAGGCGGCCGAACTGGATATTCTTAAAGATCGTGTCGTGAAACAAAAATGTTTCCTGAGTTACGAGGCCAATGTGTTCCCGCAAAGATTTTTGCGTAATTGTGCGCAGATCGCGTCCATCGATTCGAACCACTCCCGATGTTGGATCGTACAACCGCAAGATGAGCGAGAGAATTGTCGATTTTCCGGCGCCGCTCGGGCCGACCAGCGCATAACTTTTGCCCGGTTCAATCTGCAGATCCAAATCCTTCACGGCGTCGGTCACGCCGGTGGCATAACGGAAAGTGACGCGATGAAAATCGATGCGGCCTTCAGACGATGCGAGGTCAGTCGCGCCCGGCGCGTCCTGCACCGTAGGGACAGAGTCGAGCAGCGCGAAAATTTTCGTGGTGGCCCCGATAGATCGTTGCATCACGATGTGAATTTTGCTGAGCGTTTTGACCGGTTCGTAGAGGATAAAAATTCCGGCAATAAGACCTAAAAATTGACCGGCTGGGAGATTTGCCGCGTAAACATAAAAAAGCGCCAGACCGACGCCGATGGACGCGATTGTTTCCACGAGCGGGCCTACTGCTTCCATCGATTTGACCATGCGCATGGCGTTCGAGAACTGCTGCTGCGTGCTACGTTTGAAGAATTTTTCCTGATGGTCTTCGCGCGCGAACGACTTGATGACCCGAATACCGGCGAACGTCTCTTGCATGGTCACTGTCATTTGGCCCATCCCTTTTTGCTCGTGCTGGACCGCTCTGCGCGCGCGCCGTCCAAAAACCCGGATTGGCAGAAGACAAGTGGGAAAAAGAACCAGGGTAACGAGCGTGAATTTCCAGTCCATCAGTAGAAGCACAATGACGCCTCCAACAATCGTGACCGGTTGTTTGAAAACGTCGCTGCTGACCGTAGTCAACGCCATTTGCATACTGCGCGTGTCGTTGGCAATGCGCGACATGAGAAACCCCGCGCGGATCTTGTTGAAGAAATCCATCGAGTGCCGAACCATCTTGGCGAACAGTTCATTGCGAATGTCCATGACCACTTTGTTGCTCACCCAACTCATGTAGTAGGCGTTCCCGTAGGAGAGAAGACTGCGCACTGTCATGACAAGAGGAATCGCCAGACAGATTAGGGCGATTGAATTAATTCTTGGCCCCAACGTTAACATTTCGCGGTGAGCCAAAATAGTTTTCGGGTTGGGAACCGCGCCTTGGAAGATGAAGCTGGATACCTGCGCCACAACTATCGGGAGGAGCGAGTTGACCGCACCAAACGCGAAACCGAAAGCCAGGCCGAAGATGAAGCGCCATTTGTAAGGCTTCACATAGCGGTAAAGACGCCGATAGGGTCCTCCCGCGATGCGAAGCGTCTCCCAGAATGATAGCTTTTGTTTTGCGCCTTTTTCCTTGCTCATAAGGCTTGCGCTGCCGGAGCCGACAGCAGCGAATCCATAGCATTGATAACCGTCTCCGTCGAGATCAGCTTCATCGGCAGCCGCGGTTGTTTCGAAACGAATTCGCTGAGCGGTTCAGGCGATTCTCCCTGTAGTATGACGGCCGGACTTTCGCGCGGGCGCCAGTGAAATGGATTGGTCGGTCCGAAAAGTATGATTTGGGGGGTGCGGGTAGCGGCAGCGAGATGCATCGGCGCGGAGTCTACCGTAACGAGGAAACGCGCCTGCGCGATGAGCGCGGCGAGCGTGAGCAAGTCGGTCTGGCCGGAAAGATCGACAATCGATCCTGTAGCCGCTTCGCTCTGCGAAGCGTCCAGATTTGGTCGCGACAACTTCGCTTTGATTCTGGCGATGTGCGCCTGCTCCAATTGCGTACTACCGCCGGTCAGGATGCAATTGAATCGCAAGCCAGTCCGCGCGTGCTCAATTACCTGAGCCCAGCTCTCCGATGTCCAAAACTTTTCCCCGCGGGCCGAACCCGGATGAAGGATGACAAAGGGATTGTCGATCTTTACTTGGCGGCGAAGCGCATCCGCCTTTTCGCGCGATGATCCCGGCAAATCCAAATGCAGGGTCGGCGCGGCGTCATGAATTCCGAGCGGTTCAAGCAACGAGAGATTGTAATCGATCGTGTGCATGTCGCGCATGCGATGCTCCACGAACTCGTTGTAAAAGTGCCGTCGAATCCAGGAACGTCGCTTTACACGGTACGACACGATCCGCTTTTCGGCGCGCGAGAGGAAGGTCAGGAACGCCGAGCGATCGTTGCGCGTGAAATCGATGCAGTAATCGAATTTCCGGCGCGTCACGGCAAAAAGGGCCGACACGTCACCTAGACCGCGGTGCATGATCAGCGCCTGATCAACGTCCTTGATTGCCGGAAGCAGGGCGCCGCATTCACGAGCAATCACGAGCGTCAGTTTTGCAGTCGGGAATTTTTCGCGCAACGCCGCTATCGCCGGCGTGGTCAAAACCAGATCGCCAATGCGCTTAAGCTGGATCAAAAGGATATTCACGACCTACGCTATACAAGAATTAGCGGGCCATTTGCATGGCTGCCTCGTACGCGCTGAGCAACCGTGTACGGTAATGGTCCCACGTAAAATTTTCCACTACGCGCTCGCGAGCCGCTTTACCCATCCGCTCGACGATTTCCGGATGGTCATACAAATGCTGAAGCGCGACGGCGATTGCATCGACATCTCCGGGTTGCACGATAATTCCTTCGACTCTATCCCGAACTACATCACCCGCTTCCCGCGTCGTGATCATGGGCAAGCCGCACGCGGCCGCTTCGTAAACGGTCTTCGCGCTTCCTTCCCATTGCGAAGGAAAAACGTAGACCGTGCCCTGTTTCAGATAATTCTCTGGATCGCGCACGAAACCGACTGTCTTGACATTGTCGCCCCGGAATTTCTGCAAATGTGGTTTCGCTTCCTCGTGCACGGCACCGACAAGCCATAACTCCGCGTCTTTCAAATTGAGACGGTGCCAGGCTTCGAGCAGGTGATGAATTCCTTTGCGCTCGATCAACGCCCCGGAGAAAATCGCGCGAAACTTGGACGGGCGCTTCCCGGGCTTGAAG
>JALYUC010000005.1 GCA_030853965.1 Verrucomicrobiota bacterium
TCTGGACGGAACCTATGCAGTCCCGCTTGGTTCGACCGATCTCCGATAGTTCGGGGCGGCTTCGATATGGGATAAGTCGAAGGATTGATGTTTCATGTGCGATATTTGATGTTCTCCGAACATGAAACCAGTTCTGTTTGGACTCCTATGCTCTGCGCTTCTCTACGGCTGCGCACATGATCGAAAGTCGCGTAGCGGTAGTGCCGAAAAGCGACTCCATGGTAACCCCACAGACCGAATAGTTGAAACCGCCGCGCCGACGCCGGCTGCCCCGCGCGGATGGTTCGATCGCCAGGTAGATCCGACCGGCCGGGAGACAAGGCGTGACTCAGGTAGGTGATCAATCACTTGGTCACGATCGAGATCGCGTTGTTGCAAATCACGCGACCAGTCGATTTTCGCGCGGAGGAAACAATTGCGGAGTCGGACTGCGGTTTTACGTAATCTTGCCTCACCTTCAGGAAAGGCCGCTCGACTGCAAAGAACAACATCGATCCAATCACGAGGATCGAAGCCATCACCATTAAGTACGCCAACACGGGCGCAACGGAATGAGCGGTGCACACCTGTTGAATCTCATGGATCACCAGTTTGTGGCTCAAATAAATGCTGTAAGCGACTGTCGCGAGAAACGCGGCGCCGGGAAGTGCAACGCGCGAGAGCGGTAGCCGTGGACTAAGTGCGCAAATCAAAAACGCGCCCATTCCCATCGCGATTAAGGAAAATCCAAATGCGGAACTGGCGATGCTTAAGCCATCTTCAGCGAGCGCAAGCGCGATTACGATTGCGGCGAGCCCGGGCAGCCAAATCCATGTGGCCGATTTTGCCAATGCCGACCACCACTTCGGCCGAAAACATTCGATCGCGGCAAGACTCACGCCAATCGTCAACGGGTCGAGCCGTGCATAGGTCGGATAATAGATCCACTGTTGCCACCACCCGAATGATGGTTCGGGAAGGCTTGAATTCAGGTATGCGAGCAGGGCCCGTATGACAATGCACCATATGAACACGACGAAGGGCACAAAAAGAGACAGTTGTCTCCGCGCCAGCGCCAAAATCAGAAACGGCAGCAGAAGATAGAATTGAAATTCAATACAAAGCGACCACGCGTGCGAAAACGCAGTCCCGCCGCGCAATCCGAGGTTTTGTGTGAACGTAAGAAACTTCCACAGCGGAGGGCTGTTTGGATATTCTCGCGCCGCGGGTAAAAAGAAATAGATCGCTACGATCGCTAGATAGGCAGGCAAAATACGAAGAGCGCGGCGCCAGTAAAAACGCCGCACATCCGGCGACTTTCCGCGCGCGAGCGGCGAAAACAATTGCCCGGCGATGAGGTAACCGCTCAGAACAAAAAAGAGGTCGACCCCGACCCAGCCAAAGCGCTGAACGTCGAATGGAAGAGCGAACCCGAAGAGTCCCGCGTGATAGAGAACGACGAGTATGATTGCTAACGCCCTCAGCAGATCGAGACCAGGTTGTCGATTGCGCATCGCGAGCCTGGGGTCGACGTCAGATTGGGAAACTGTCATTCGAGCGATCGTATCAAAATCTGAGCTCTGACGCATCAGTCGCTCAAGTTACAGCGGATTTCACTGCGCGCCGGCAACTGCGGCTATGTCAAGAACAGCGCCGGGCACGAGATAGTCGGCATGCGAGCTGCTTCTCTCTTTTTTATGCAGGTAACTCACGCCCTCAACCCAAATTCCACCATTCTTCCCTCAACGAGTTCCGCGACGCAGTCGGGAACATCCGCAAAAGCCGCTAAACCGGTTAATTCGAAATACGCGTTTGATGAAATCAATGCGTATATCGCGATCCGGGACGGCTTGCTCGCTGAAGTCGAAGAAGTCACGACTCGTGTGAAACTCGATAGCGTGAGCGCAGCGAACGATTTCGTCGCCGCATGCCTTAGCCCACACCGATCGCCCTATGAAGCCCAGCACTTGCCCGAAGCTGAGATAGCTCGCGAACGTGTCCGTTGTGAGGCCGTGAACATCCGCATTGCCGAGCTCCGAGTGGGCATCGCGACGCGCGCTTGTGCAACTGCACGCTGAGCGCTCCGTGGTTACGCTCTCTCGCAGCGGTAGACACCGCCGGTGAGTTGCTGACTCCTACTATTGATCCCGCTCCGGCCACGCCCGCGCCGCAGCTGCAATTAATCCCGCCCCCAAACCATCGCCACGGAAGTCGTTAGGCTGCCGCCCATGTTGAAAGTCAGAAAGCGCTTCGCGTTTTCGATTTGTCGTGCACCGGCTTGATTAGTCAGGTGTTGATAAGCTTCGACCACCTGACGCACGCCGGTCGCACCGACTGGGTGACCGTCGCCGATCAAGCCCCCGCCCGTATTCACCGGAATCTCGAAGGGAAGTTTGCCGCTCTTTTGATTGCGCACTTGCGGGAGCGCGGTCGCACCGCTCTTGGCCAGCTCCGCGCCTTTGCCCGGCTCAGCCAGTCCTAAAATCTCGTAGGCGATAATCTCGGTGATGGAAAAACAATCGTGGACCTCGGCGCCATGCATGTCGCGCGGCTTCAGGTTTGCCATGGCGAATGCCTTCTCTGGTGCTTGGCGCGCGATTGAAAATGTCGGCGCATCTTTTTTGTCGAGCGGCAAATAATCGGTGGTGTGACCGAACCCAAGCAGACGTGCAGTCGCTTTCTTGTCGCGGCCAATTTTCTCCAGATATTTTCCCGAGACGAGAACTACCGATGCGGCGCCGTCAGTAATCTGTGAGCAATCAGTAACTTTGAGCGGCGGCGCTACACTCGGGTTTTTCTCCGAGACTTGTGACGCGTAATCGATCGTGACGTCCGCGTCGCGCATTTGGGCGAGCGGGTTCAGCTTGGCATGCGCGTAATTTTTCCAGGCAACCGTCGCGAGGTCAGCCTCGCTCGCGCCGTACTTGTCGATGTAAATTTGCGCGATGCGTCCGAACAATTTCGGGAACATGAAGTCGCCGTATTCCGGTTTTTCATTGTGATAATCCGCGGCCGCGCCCAGCACGTCCGAGCCATCAAGCGACGACATGGTTTTCTGTTGTTCCGCTCCGACCACGAGCACGGCGTCGTAAAATCCGCCCATGATCCACTGTGCGCCGAGTAAAACAGAAAGCGCACCGGAGGCGCAGGCTGCTTCCGTGTGCATTGTTGGGATACCGCGCAGTTTCGGATCGATCTCCGGAATGAACGCGCCGAGCTGTAATTGCTTGGTGAATTGCCCGGCGTTGAAATTGCCAACCGCGCCGGCTTGAATCTCGGCCGGATCGATCTTCGCGTCATCGAGCGCTTTCTTTCCGGTTTCCGTAATCAAATGCCGGATCGTTTTGCCTTCCTTCTTCAGGTTGCGCTTAAAATCGGTGCGGCTGCCGCCGAGAATGTAAACTTCGTTCATAGCATTATTAATTTAGCTAATCTTCCCACGCTGTCATCCCGAGCGCTGTAGCCGCCTCGCTCTGTCGAGGCGTCGTTTTCTTTTCCACGCGGCGACAGAGCGCCGCGGCTACAATCCACTCAACCGCCGAAGGCATCGATCCCCGTGATGTCATGTCCAACGACCAATGTGTGAATGTCGTGCGTGCCTTCATAAGTATAAACGGCCTCCAGATTCATGAGGTGACGTATCACCGAGTGGCGATCGGTGATGCCGACAGCGCCCAGGATGTCTCGCGCCTTGCGCGCACATTCCAGCGCCATCCAGACATTGTTGCGTTTCGCCAACGAAATCTGCGCGGGAAGCACCTTTCCCGCCTCCATCATTCGGGTGAGACGCAACGCCAGCAATTGTGCCTTTGTAATTTCCTGAACCATCCAAACGAGTTTTTCCTGGACCAGTTGGAAACCGGCAATCGGTCGGCCAAACTGTTCGCGTGATTTGGCGTAGGCGAGCGCGGTTTCGTAACAATCGATGGCCGCGCCAATCACACCCCACGCCACGCCCACACGCGCTTGGGAAAGACACGACAACGGAGCGCGCAGTCCCGATGCCTTCGGCAGACGATTCTCCGCCGGTATCCGACAGTTCTCGAACCAGCATTCCGATGTGCGCGACATGCGCAGGCTGAATTTTCCCTCAATATCCTGCGCGCGAAATCCGGGCGCGTCCTTCTCCACGATGAATCCGCCAACCGTCCCGTCGTCGTCCTTCGCCCAAATCACTTTCACATCCGCGATGGACGCGTTGCCGATCCAGCACTTGCTACCATTCAAAATATAGTGATCGCCGTCACGTCTCGCGCGGGTTTCCATGCCGCCAGGATCCGAGCCGTGTCCGTGTTCCGTTAGGGCGAAACAACCGACGCGCCCGCCCGATAACAGTCCCGGCAACCAGCGCTTCTGTTGTTCGGGTGTTCCAAATGAATGAATCGCATAGATGGCGAGCGCTCCCTGCACGGATGCCTGCGATCGCAGACCCGAATCGGCCCGTTCCAACTCTTGCATGATCAACCCATACGCCGTGTAGCTGAGTCCCGCGCCGCCATGCTCTTTCAGCTGCGGAGCAAAAAAGCCTAACGCGCCCATGCGCGCGGTCAGGTGTTCCGGAAACTTTCCCGCGCGATGGCAGGCCGCGATTTCGGACATGACTTCCTCCTGCACAAAACGCCGCGCCCGATCGCGGGCGGCGCGTTCTTCGTCCGTGAGCAGTTCTTCAATGACGTAGTAATCGAGAGAGGTCACGTGGTGGGCTGATTAATCCCTGGCTTTTCAACAGTGCTATATCTTTTAAGGTTCTGATCCGCAATAGCACATAGGCATGGCACGACTTCACGAATATCAGGGCAAGGCGATACTTGCCGCCAACGGATTCAAGATTCCGTCAGGCCGCGCTGCTTCAACCGCGGATGACGCCGTGGCGGCCGCTAAAGAGCTGGCGGGCAAAAAAGGCGGCGAAGTCGTCATTAAGATTCAAGCGTGGACGACGGGACGCGCCGGCATTGGTGGCGTGGCCTTCGTCAAAAAGCCTGATGATGTGCGCGCGCACGCGGAGCGGATGCTGGCAATGAAAGTCGGACAATTTCCAGTTGAAGCGGTGTTGGTGGAAGAGAAGATCGACATCGAACGCGAATTTTTTCTTTCGTTCGCCATTGATGACAAGGCGCGCGCACCGGTAATTATCTTCGCGGCTGGGGGCGGCAGTGGAATTGAAGAGCGCGCCGCTTCCACGCGCCGCATCGCTTGCGACGTGAAAAGCGGACCACTGGATTCGGACGTGAACGAAGCCGTCGCTTCTACTGGACTTTCGCCGGCGAATGCTGCGCAACTCACCGAGTCGATTCAAAAACTATTTGCCGCCGCCCGCAGCGTTGAAGCGCGCTCGCTTGAAATCAATCCGCTCGTGCTGACGAAAGACAGCAAATTCGTCGCTGCCGATTGTCGCATCACGATTGATGATTACGCCGTAGCGCGACACCCCGAACTGAAGATTGAAATTGCGCGCGAGTTCGATCATCCACCCACCGAACTTGAACGCATCGCTTACGCCGTCGAGCAAAGCGATCATCGCGGCACGTTTTATTTCGCGCAGTTGGCTACCGCGGCCCCGAAAGATTCCAAAGGTCTTGTTGGTTTTCATGGCGCCGGCGGCGGCGGCTCGATGATGTCGATGGACGCAATTGTGAACGCAGGATTTACCATCGCCAATTTCACCGACACCAGCGGCAATCCATCCGCATCCAAAGTGTATCGCGCCGCGCGAATTATTTTGGCTCAGCCGGGCTTGGTCGGATATTTCGGCTCGGGCTCGGGCGTCGCGAGCCAGGAACAATTTTGGTCCGCGTATGGTCTGGCCAAAGCATTTTGGGAACTCGATCTCGATATCCCCGCGGTGATTCGTTTGGGCGGTAACACGGAAGATCGCGCCGTCGATATTTTGCAGCGCATGTCCAAACTGCTTCGGGCGCCGGTCGAAGGCTATCGCAAGACGGACGCGCCGGCCACGATCGCCGGACGCTTTGCCGAACTTGTCGCTGGCGCAAAAGGAACAAAATGGAAACCGCGCGCGCAGCGTGTTCCAACATTCATTCACAGTTCTTCGGCCAAGGCATTTCCTGTAAAAGGCGGGCGTGTTTGGATCGACACGGCCCGATGGCCCGAGATTCGTGGCTTTGTCGAAACGCATTCCGCTGGCTTGGTCGTCGACCGGGCGAATACACCGTTTGTGACGCTGCCGGCGGACGAATTCGCCGCCAAAGACTCCGAGTTGCTCGCGTGTTCCGTGGAATGCAGGATGGCGGGAATGGAAGGCTTCTTCTTGCAGTTGGATGTTCCGGGGCTTGCCGAACTGATTGGAGGCGCGCGCTAAATGGCAATCCTGATCGATGAGAAAAAGCGCGTGCTGGTGCAAGGCATCACCGGCCGAGAAGGTCAGGCACGAACGCGCCTCATGCGCGATTACGGAACGAATGTTGTCGGCGGCGTAACACCGGGAAAAGGCGGACAGACCGTACTCGGCGTGCCCGTATTCAACACGCCGCAGGACGCGGTGAAAACTCTCGGCAAGATCGACATCTCGGTCCTTTTCGTTCCTGCGGCTGGCGTGAAGGACGCGGCCATCTCCGCGATTGAAGCCGGAATCAAACTCAGCGTGCTCGTGCCCGATCGCGTCCCGGTGTGGGACGCGATGGAGATCGCGGCCGCGGCCAAAGCAAATGGCGCGATGTTTGTCGGACCCAACACGCTTGGAGTTCTTAGTCCGGGAAAAGCTGTGGTCGGCATGATCGGTGGTCGTGCGGAAAGTGCGCGACAATGGTTCAAGCCGGGCATTCCAACCGGCGTTGGAGTGATCAGTCGTTCCGGCGGCATGGCTTCGAGCACCGGTTACTATCTCGGACAAGCCGGCGTGCGCATTTCCACCATCGCGCACATTGGCGGCGACGCGGTTCTTGGAATTCGTATTCCTGATGCGGCGCTGATGTTTGAAGCTGATCCGCTCACCGAAGCCATCGTGATCTTTGGCGAAATTGGTTCGTCACAAGAAGAGGAATTGGCGCAATTGATTCGCGATCGAAAAGTCACGAAGCCAGTGATCGCATACATCGGCGGCAAGGCGGCGCGCGAAGGCACGCGCTTCAGTCACGCCGGCGCGATCATTGAAGGTGGCCGAGGCACGCACGCCGGCAAAGTGAAGGCGTTACGTGAAGCCGGCGCTACTGTGGTCGATGCGTTTGGAGAACTGCCAAGCGCAGTGGTTGATATTCTCAAACGCATAAACGGAAAAAGTCTTATGAGTGAAACTGACAAGAACGCTGTCTGGAGCACGGCGGTAACACGTATCGAGCCCAACCGAGTTGCAGTGCGCGGATACGATATCGCCGATCTCATGGGGCGCGCGTCGTTTGGCGCCGCGGTGCATTTAGTTTTGACCGGAGAGTTGCCGGCGCCGCCCGTCGCACGTTTGATGGACGCGGTGTTGGTAGCGTCGATCGATCATGGCGCCACGCCTCCAAGCGCTTTGGCCGCGCGAACCGTTGCCTCCACCGGCGCCTCATTGAGCGCGTCAGTCGCCGCCGGGATCATGTCGATCAATCGTCATCACGGCGGCGCCATTGAAGATTGCGCACGGCAACTGAAAGTGATCGCCGATCGTGCGACGAGCGAGTCCATTTCTATGGATGAAGCCGCTACACGCACGCTCGCGGCAATGAAGGAAGCGGGCGATCGCATGCCGGGATTTGGTCATCGTTATCACACCAAGGATCCACGCACGGCGCGGCTGTTCGAGTTGGCCCGAGAAGCCGGCGTAGACGGAGCGCACATGAAAGCGGCGCGAGCCGTTGAAAAATCCTTCGCCGAAGCAAAGAAAGCGCTGCCGATCAATGTGGACGGCGCCATCGGAGCCATCCTCGCCGATTTAGGAATGAATCCGGCAGCATTCAACGGCATTTTCATGATCGCGCGAATGCCCGGATTGGTGGCGCACGTCATCGAGGAGCAATCACGCGAGAAACCGATGCGCCGGATTGATCCAGTCAATCACGGATACGACGGGCCGGCGCCGAGAAATGTTCCGAAGTAAATTAGATAAAAGGAGAATCAGAAATGGCTGAAGAAAAAATACTGACCAAACACCCGCTGGGTAAAAGCGGAAAAAATATCGACAAGCAAAAGTACGAAACACTCAAGAAGACGATCCTATCCACTTTGCGAGGCAAGGAACTCACTCACACCGAATTGTTCAAGCAGATCAACAAGACATTGAAGGGCAGGTTTTCCGGGAGCATCAGTTGGTACGCAGAAACCGTTAAACTCGATTTGGAAGCTCGGAAAACGATCGAAAGAACTTCGGCGAAACCTCCAACATACTGGTTGAAATGAGCCCGCCGACAACACAACAACGCGGCACTTACGGCGTAAACGAAATCGCGGAACTCTTTCCGAGTTTGATGAAGATCAAAGACGCGTCGTTGCGCGAAAAAGTAGCGGCGGTCTGGAACGAAGCCATTACCACCGGCTGCGGCGGCAAGGGCTGGACTTTCGACGAACTGCGCGCCGTTAAGTTCACTCTGCTGGCCGGCGACATCGACATGAAATTCGTCGAGCATCTCAATTCTTGCGCGTTGCAATGCATCGCCATCGCCGATGTGTTGGAGAGTTCGTTCCGCTGCGGCATTCCCGTGCAGCGTGATTTTCTCATCGCCGGCGCGCTCCTGGCCGATGTGGGCAAGCCGCTGGAGTTTGACAAGGATGCGTCGGGCAAAGTCATTCAGGGAAAATTTGGACAACAGGTGCGGCATCCATTCAGCGGCGTTGCGCTGGCCTACAAGCACGGCATTCCCGGCGAGGTCATGCACATGATCGCCACACACAGCCATGAAGGCGACAAGATGGAGCGTTCGATCGAGTCGATTATTTTTCATCACGCTGATTTCGTGGACTTCGATATCGCCAAGGTCCTGGGCAAGCGCGCGACCAAGAAGCTGTAGCCGAGGTCGTCGTTCTCGGCCCACCGGCATCCTCGATGGCGGCTGAAATTGATCCGCTGGACGCGCGAGGTTGCGTCGGATATTTTTTGGCAGAGGAAAAGACTCGAATGATCGATGCTTCTACGGATCCTGAACGAACGCCGCGAGAGAAACTTTTGGCCCTGTCCGGGGAGGAGCGCATGATCATCGGCGCGCAGATGTTCGACAGGTTTCGCGAGATGATAAGGACTTCTTTACCGCCGGGGTTATCCGAGATGGAGCAACGCCGAGAATTGTTCAAACGCATCTACGGACAGGACCTACCTAATTAATATGGGCCTGAGTTTGGTTGAGAAAATTGCTGCGCGACATGCAGATGGACTCGCCGCCGGAACGGTGGTGCGCGCGGGAGATTTTGTTTCGATTCGTC
>JALYUC010000020.1 GCA_030853965.1 Verrucomicrobiota bacterium
CTATTGGCCCGCTCGCTTTTTTGTACTCAAATCCTTGGTCGCACATGAACACGACGTGCTTTTTTCGTACATCGACATTGCGCAGAATCGCGGCCGCACAATGCTATGTTCGATCGTGGAAACGACCGCGGCGATTCTCTTGCGCCGAAGAAAATTCAGCGAGACCAGCCTGATTGTTTCGTGGTGCACCGAATCGCTCGGTTGCATCCAGACCGTCGCCAAAGGCGCGCGTCGTACGAAAACTCCATTCGCCGGTAAGCTCGATCTCTTTTTCGAAACTGAAATTCAGATCGCACGGAGCCGAAGATCGAGTCTGCACACGCTGACCGAGCTGACTTTAAAGAATGCTTTTGCCGGTATTCGCCGGAGTTATTTGCGCACCCAAACCGCCTCCTACTTCGTCGAGTTAATCGAGCTTTGCACAGAACGCGATCATCACGAGCCCGAGCTATTCCCTTTGCTTCGCCGGGCTTTCAATTATTTGGACAAAAACGATCCAAATCTTGGCGCCGTTTCACATTTCGAAACGGAGCTCGCCCGCATAGCCGGCGTGCACGACAGTAAAATGTTGAAACATGATCCGGCATTTGCTCTCGGCAGTTTGTTCGGGAAATTGCCCATGTCGCGCACGCCTTTGTTAAAGGTTCTGGCCACGACTCAGCGAAGCAAGATCAACCGCTAAGTTTTATGAAACTGGTATATCGAATCACATTGGTCATTGCAGTGTGCGCTTCGATCGTCGGGACGGCCGGCGCCAACGAAACATACAAATTCGAACAGGCTAATTCGACCGTTGGCTTCAGGGTGCATCAGTTCCTGGGTGCGACAAAGGGCAAGTTCACTCAATTTTCCGGCACGATTGATGTGGATCGTGATCATCCTGAAAATTCGTCTGTTTCGGTTCGAATTCAGGTTAGCAGTATCGATACTGGTATCGTAAAACGTGACAATCACTTGAAGAGCGCGGAGTTTTTTAACGTCGCGAAATTTCCGGAGATTACATTCAAGAGCCGAAGCGTGAAGCGAACCGGGTCGCAAAGTGGCGATATCCTCGGCGATTTTACCATGCACGGTGTTACGAAACCGATCATGCTTCATGTTCAATTAGTTAGTCCGCTCGCGGGCGAGACGAAGCAAACGCGATGGAAAGTCACAACCGAGTCGCTCCAGCGCCGCGACTTCGGATTATTGTTCGGCGCAACTACCGAAGCGGTCTCGGGAATCGGACAAGAGGTCTCGATCAACATCGAGATTGAAGCGCTGCGTGCGCGCTAGGTCCGGCTCCGTCGGCATTTTCCGCGTTGAGTGCGTCAATCTTGTCAGGCTGACGTACGGTGCGTATAACTCCTCGATGATCGTGCTCACATTGGCTTGGATCGGCACCGCGTGCTGGGTTGCCTGCTTTTGGTGGATGCATCGGATTTCTTCGCGGCAGGAAGCAGTCCTGAAAGAGCTTCACGAAATGACCACGCGCATCGAACAGCTTTCGAAAGCCGAACATGATTTGATTCAGGAAGTGCATCCAAAGGTGAGCGAAATTAAGGAGCACGTTGAGAATGTCGCTGAAGCGGTCTCGCCCGAGAGTTCGAGAGAAAAATCTTCATCACACTAATTGATCGGCGCCGACATGAAGATCGACATCTTTTTTGGCGTTTAAGGGGCTGATGCAAATCACATCGCTCGGAGATTCGGCGCTGATCGTGCGCGTTCGTGAGGATTTCCGAGATGCGCCTGAAAAAACGCTCGATGAAGTGCTTAGCGCAATGCATTGGATTGCGGACGCGCGCATTTCCGGCGTGATCGAGTGCGCATCAGCCTATACCACGGTGGCCGTATTCTTCGATCCGGTCGAGATAATCAAAAAGGGCGCCAAAGCGGACGAGGTTATTCCATGGCTCAGTGAAAAAATCCGGGAATCGCTCAGCTCTCACCACCGCTTTTTGCGCGATAAGGGGGAAATGCGCCTGGTCGAAATTCCAGTCTGCTTTGATCCGGAATTTGCTCTCGATCTTAGGCAGGTCGCCTCGCGGGCGCGCCGGACCACGGATGAAGTTGTTGATCTTTATTGTGCGGGCGATTATCGAGTCGGCTGTATCGGCTTCAGGCCGGGTTTTCCGTTTCTTACCGGACTGCCAAAAAGTCTGGCAACGCCGCGTCGGGCGACTCCGCGCAAGGAAATCCCGGCAGGTTCAGTGGCGATTGGAAATGACCAGACCGGCATCTATCCGCTGCGATCGCCCGGCGGTTGGAACCTAATCGGGCGAACGCCGCTGCAATTGTTCGACCCGAAAAAGGAGCAGCCCACGCTCTTACGCGCAGGCGATCGCGTCCGTTTCCGTGCTATTACGCGGGAGCAATTTGAGACGATGACGCATCAAGCGTTACAACAATGAAGTTGAATGTCTTTCGTGCCGGATTTTTGACAACTGTTCAGGATCTCGGTCGAACAGGTTTCCGGCAAATCGGCGTCTCGCTTGGTGGCGCGCTCGATCCGCATGCGCTGCGCGTTGCTAACCTTCTCGTTGGCAATAACGAGAGTGAAGCCGGACTCGAGATCACGTTTGGCGGTTTGCAATTGCGCTTTGCCGACGAACGAATCGTTGCGTGGTGCGGCGGACAATTCGACGTGCGTGTTGGATCGCGTCTTTTGCCAGCCGGTCATGCCGCGCTCGCTCGCGCCGATGAAGAGTTGGCCATCGCTCAGCCGAAGTTGGGATGCCGCGCCTGGATTGCAATCTCAGGTGGCATCGATGTCCCGGCTGCGCTCGGGAGTCGTTCCACAGATTGGCGCGCAAAATTTGGCGGGATCGAGGGACGTGCCTTGCGCGATCGTGATCAGCTCGCGCTTGGCCCACTGCCGGAATCCGCGCAGGTACTTATCGGTCTCTTGTCCGCCCAGCGGTTTTCGTCCTGGAGCCCTTCGGTTGAATGGACCAGCACTGCGGAAGCCGAACCAACCTTGCGCTTTGTCCGCGGCTCTGACTGGGCCCGGTTCGCTGCTTCGACGCGTCATGTTTTAGTGAGCGAAGCGTTTGTCGTCTCGCACGATTCAGACCGAATGGGAGCGCGGCTCGAAGGCCCGGAATTGAAACGAAACGAAAATGTCGATCTTATCTCGGAGGCGGTTGCGCCCGGAACAATTCAAGTGCCACCGAATGGAAAACCGATTGTGCTGCTTGGAGATTGCCAAACGATCGGCGGCTATCCAAAGATCGGGCACGTGATCACGGGCGATCTTCCTATCGCGGCACAACTGCGCGCCGGCGACACGGTCCGGTTTCAGGAAATCTCGTTGACCGATGCCCATCGCCTTCTCTTCGAGCGCCAACAAGAACTGGAACGCTTTCGCATCGGACTGAGCTTACGCGAG
>JALYUC010000060.1 GCA_030853965.1 Verrucomicrobiota bacterium
CAAGACTTGCACAAGTACAGCGGTCGGCGTGGCATCGGCATCTTGCCGATGAGACATGGGCTGGAAGCCCATGCCACGACTCAAGTTACATCTTGAAGCGTTCGCCGAGATATAGCTGGCGGCTGATTGGATCGTTGATGAGAAAGTCCTTGGTGCCTTCGCTCTCGACGCGTCCTTCAAAAATCAAGTAGGCACGATCGACGATCGACAACGTTTCGCGCACGTTGTGATCGGTGATCATGATGGCGAGCCCCGACTTCCGCAGATTGACGATGATTTGTTGCACATCGTAGACGGCGATTGGATCGACACCGCTGAATGGCTCATCGAGCATCAGCAATTTTGGTTTGGTCACGAGCGAGCGCGCGATGGTGAGCCGCCGCTTCTCGCCGCCGCTCAACGTCAGCGCCTGATTCTTCGCAATTCGCTCGATCCCGAACTGATGCAGCAGCTGTTCGCACCGATTCCGCCGTTCCGCTTTGCTTAGCGGTAACGTCTCTAGAATCGCGAGGATATTTTGCTCGACGGTCAATTTGCGGAAAATCGATTCCTCCTGCGGCAGATAACCCATCCCGAGCCGCGCCCGTTTGTACATCGGATAGCTCGTGACGTCGGTCCCCGAAAAAATTACGCGGCCACTGTTTGGCCTGACAAGCCCGACGATCATGTAAAAACTGGTCGTTTTTCCGGCGCCGTTCGGCCCAAGCAATCCGACAATTTCCCCCGCCCCGACGTTGAGATTGACGCCATCGACCACGGAGCGACCCGCGTAAATCTTTACCAACTGCTCCGTGGCAAGGACATTGTCGATCTTAGGCGGATGCGGTACGCTCGTTTTCGGGGTCGATGCGGGCGCGGTTTCGCTAATCATAGCTTCGGCGTCGCCTCCGCATTTTTGTCGTCCTTCTTCTCGTTTTTCTTTTCGTCCTTTGGTTCCTGTCGAATGTCAGTCCGGCTGGGACCGTGTGTCGTCAATTGACCGCTTTGGTTAATCACCATCACCGTGTCAGGGCTCGTGGCGACATGGGTGTTTAACCCCTGCTGCACGCGAGGGGTCCCGGTCATTTCGACATCGCCGGTCGCTGCAGTATAAACAGCTTTTTCAGACCGGCCGACGGCACGCGTCGGCGGACCACCATCCGGGTTCGAGCGGTCGCGCACTACTCCGACGTTTCCTTCCGCAAGTGCTTTCTCCAAGCCTTGACTCTCTCCTTTGCGGATGAACACCGTCAACTTGTCCGATTGCAAATTGAACCGCGGGTCTGTCACCTTTACGCGACCACTAAAAACGCCCATGCTTTTGATCGAATCAAAAAACGCTTCATCCGCGAAAATCTCTGTCGTGATTGGTTCGTTTGACTTCGCTGCATCCAGCCCGAGCAACTTATTGGTCGCCGATTTTTCCTTCGCAGGTTTATCGGCCGCGGCCTTTTCCATTTTTTTTGACGCCGGACTGGTCGATGGTTTCTGAGGGATTGCGGGTTGCGCAGACAATTGCGCGGCACTCATTGCCGAAAACAACCAGACCGAGACGGATCGCTTTCTCATTCGTTTGTTTTTCCCATGAGATGCGATTGATCCGTGATCACCATTTTCACATTGCCAATCAGTCGGCCGGTCCGCGCGTTCGTGTCGAAATGCACCGCATCGCCTGCAATATTGAAATCGGCGCGCCGGATCGTCGCGCGTTCCTGCGAACTCAAAATCTTGGTTTTTAAGTCAAACACCGATGTGTGCATGTCGATCTGTAAATCCGGGCGATTATCCGACGTAAAGGTTGTGATTTTCAAATCTTGAAGGCCGATGTGTTCCTGATCGATGCGCCGTGCCGTTCCCGCTTCAAACTTGCCGACGAGGTGACCTTCGAGATCGTAGTCGGGTAGCACCAGACCTTTCGCCTCGTGCCCAATCGGCAAAGGAATATTCGTTAAGTTTTGCTCTCCCGGCGACACGCTCGCGCTGGCTGCCGGCAGATTTCTTTTCTTTTTTCCACCTTTCGGTTTTCCTTTCCCTTTGTCGGCCAGCGCCGGACCTGTCGGTATCAAGATCGACAAGAGAAAGATCGACAATAACCAAACGAACACGCTCCAACGAGCGGCGCGCCCGTTACGAAACGGCAGCATGAATAGCCTTTAACACGCGCAAATACTTCGGCAAATTTTTAAGGGGAATCTGATTCGGTCCATCCGACAACGCGCGTGCCGGATTCTCGTGCACCTCCATAAATATTGCGTCGCAACCCGCAGCCACGGCGGCCCGCGCCAGAATGGGCGCGAGCGCACCATCGCCTGAGGTTGCGTCCCCTGCTCCACCGGGCCGCTGCACCGAATGCGTCGCATCGAAAATGACTCGATAACCCGCTTCGCGCATCCAATAGAGCGAACGCATATCCACGATAAGATTGTTGTAGCCAAACGTGGTTCCGCGCTCGGTAAAGCAAAACCTTTCGTTGCCGAAAGCGATGAGCTTTTCCGCGATATTCTTCACGTCCCAGGGCGCAAGAAATTGACCCTTCTTCACGTTGATCGCGCGGCCGGTCTTCGCGGCCACGCGCAGCAAGTCAGTTTGACGGCAGAGAAAGGCCGGGATCTGCAACATGTCGATCTTGTCCGCGGCAATCTCGGCTTCCGCCGGTGAATGCACGTCGGTTGTCACCGGAATTTTTAAATCGCGGCCAATAGCCGAAAGAATTTCGCATCCTTCCTCCACACCGATGCCGCGGAACGAGCGAACCGATGTGCGGTTCGCTTTGTCGTAAGACGCTTTGAAGATAAGATCGACATCTTCCTCCCCGCAGATCTCTGCGATCTTTCTCGCCATTCGCCAGACAAATTTCTCCGACTCGATCACGCATGGGCCCAGGATAAACGTCGGTCTTTTTCCGCCGATGCTGACGTCGCGAACTTTGAGCGGTTTCGTTTTCAAGCAACAGCAGTTTGGCCTTTGCGCATAAGATCGACAATCGCAAACGGCGCATACAACGCGCAGAAGAAAAGAAACGCGAGCCCATGAAACTGCAAAAGATACAGCGGCCGCGAATCCGAAAGCAGACTCAGAAGCGAAGCAGCCTCTGGTTTGTGCAGGAGAAAGCCGTAATTTTCCCCGGTGAGCAGGTCGAAGGTGAAGGTGATAACGAAATAAAACTCCGTCCACGCGAACGTGCGCAGAATTCCGATCGGACGCGGCCGAAACCCGTAAGTCAGCATCAGGAAAATAATCCCGATAATGATTCCGGAATGCGCGACAAAGAAACTAATGAAGCGCAGATCGGGAAAGCCAAATGCGAGATTTGGCGTGATGATCGCTTGAAGCGTTCCGCCGATTCCCCAAAAATACGCGATCTCGAGCCAACGGCGGTTACCTGTCCACAAGGCGACAATGATTACGATCATCGCCCAATCGCATAGCTGCAGAGGCAGCGTGCGCTGCCAGCTGGCGACGCCAAAGCGGCGCGCGACTATAAGATAGGCGACATAATTAATGAGGAGCAACGCCGAGATGGAGAATGCGATCGAGCGTTCCAGGAAACGCGATTTTGTCCGGTGCACAACCAGCGCGAGCAAAAACGGCAGTCCGATGGTCAGAAAGATAACGGTAAGATGCGCGACACCAAAGGGCTTGAACAAATGCTCCGGACTCAAGGCAAGATCGACAAGTGCCTAGCGGATCACCCAGAGGTTGCAGGGAATCACGTCCGTGATCCAGGCGATGTTGCTGGGAAGCGACCGTTCGCCGTTCGGCGATGGCTGAACCGGGACGACGAGCAAATCGGCTTCGACCGCTTTGACAAAATCCGATGCGGCAAATCCGGTATTGCCGCGGATACAGCGCGCTTCGATCTGCACTTCGGTCGTCCCAGCGGACAAAACGAATTTTTCCAAGGCAGATTCGTCATCATCGTGAGTTTTGATCTTTTCGCCCTCTTCGGCGTGAAGCGACGCGCGCGCCTCGTCAAACGCCGTGATAATGCGAATGACGTGGAGGCGTTCACAGGCTTCAGCAGATGCGAGCTGAAACGTTTTTCGCAAAGCCTCTCGCGCATGGTCGGAATAATCGGCGACAAAAACGATCCGCTTTAACGGTTTAGGTTGAGTTTCCGGCTCGGTGAATAGCATGACCGAGCATGATGCTTCGCAGACGAGACGGCGCGCGACATTGCCAAGAAACGGATGCAGCACGACTTCCTTCTCGAGTGCACCGGCGACGATCATGTCGATCTTGTTATCGGCCAGCGCGCGCAGAATTTCGGCGGCCGGCTCACCTCGTTGATAATAAATGGTCGATTCCTTCGGTAGCGCTAGCTGCCCAAGAGCCTCGCAAAACTTCGCCGCGGTTTCTTCATTCTTTTCGCCCACGTAAATTAGACGAAGATCCGAAGAAAAACGATCCCGCATTCGCTTCGCCTCCGAGAGAACATGCACGAAACGCGGAGAAAAAGTGCTGGCAACGGCAATTGTTTTATAGGGCGAGGGCATGACCATCGAGGTGAAGACCAATGTCCTGCTTCACGCCCTTTCGGCAACCGTGTAAAAGTTCACCCTTGGACGAATCGTTCCGATTTGGCGGATTTGATGTTTGATGTTTGATTTTGCTTCCCGATGAAGCGCGCTATCTA
>JALYUC010000062.1 GCA_030853965.1 Verrucomicrobiota bacterium
GTATTGCAATGGTGACACTTCATAACATGTTTGATGGAGTGAATGCCGATAGCTTTGGTTCCGTCCGCTGGCTCTGGGCGATTCTTCACAGCGGCGACATGTTGGAACCGCTGCCAGGAGTTCACTTCATTCCCGGCTATCCGCTTGTGCCGTGGATTGGAGTAATGGCTGCCGGTTATGGGTTCGGCACATTGATGCTTCGCCCACAAGAGAAGAGGCGAAAGGAACTGTTGGTTCTTGGTATTGGACTCACTTTGGCGTTCGTCGTTATTCGCGCCACTAATCTTTATGGCGATCCGCACGCATGGTCTGTGCAGAGAACTGGCTTGTTTACATTCTTATCGTTCATCAACTGCGAAAAGTACCCGCCTTCGTTGCTCTATCTACTGATGACACTAGGTCCCGCAATCACCGCCCTAGCGTTATTTGAACGAAAGCCAAATTCGCTAAGCCGCCCTTTTGTAACACTGGGTCGGGTGCCGCTATTCTTCTATTTACTCCACCTGGTATTTATACATGCGTTAGCCGTTGCCTTCGCTTACGCACGATATGGACAGGCTACGTGGATGTTCAAGAACCCCTCTTTGCCTGTCAACACGGCGGTACTTTCTTTTCCTGAAGGCTACGGCTATAGCCTCGCAACCGTGTACGCTATCTGGCTTGGCGTCGTCTTAACTCTTTATCCTGCTTGCCGATGGTTCGCGAGCGTGAAAAGCCGCCGTCGAGAAGCGTGGTTGAGCTATCTATGAAGCCACCGATGTTTTCTTCTGCGATCTAAAGCAAACGTCTTTACTTTTAGACGCAAACATTTTGGCGGCTATTACAGTTCGGTCCGCCGCAATCTGAGAGCATTTCCAATTACCGAGACTGAGCTGAAACTCATCGCAGCTCCAGCGACAATCGGGCTAAGCAGAATTCCGAAGAACGGGTAGAGCACGCCCGCAGCGATCGGGATTCCGAGCCCGTTGTAGATAAACGCGAAGAACAAATTCTGGCGGATGTTGCGCATCACCGCGCGGCTCAGCGCAATCGCGTTCTTGATTCCGCGGAGGTCGCCTTTCACGAGCGTGACACCGGCGCTTTCCATCGCGACATCGGTGCCCGTGCCCATCGCGATCCCGACATCTGCAGCGGCCAGGGCCGGGGCATCATTGATTCCATCGCCAGCCATGGCGACTACTTGGTTGTGCGCGCGAAGTTCTTTGACGTGCGCGCTCTTTTCACTTGGCTCCACGCCCGCCTCCACTTTGTCGATGCCGAGTGGCTTCGCCACCGATTGCGCGGTGCGCTCGTTGTCGCCTGTGAGCATGATTACTCTAATCCCGGCAGCATGAAGCTCTTTGATCGCTTCCGGCGTCGATGCTTTCACAACGTCGGCGACTGAGAGCAGGCCAGCCGGGCGGCCGTCGATGGCGACGAGGACGACGGTTTGACCTTCGTTTTGGAATTCGGTCGCTTGTTTTTCCAGATCCTCCGCGTCGCTGATTCGCTCACGAATGAATTTTGGTTTGCCGATCAAAACTTCGCGGCCATCTACTTTGCCCGTCACGCCGCCGCCGGTGATCGATTCGAAATTCTCCACCGGTCGCAAGGTCTCGCCGCGCTCTTTCGCACCGCGCACAATCGCTGCCGCAATAGGATGTTCGCTCTGCTGCTCGATTGACGCGACGAGCGCCAGCAACTCGTTCGCGTCGATGCTGCCGGTCGGCACGATCTGGACGAGCCGCGGTTTTCCTTCCGTGAGTGTTCCGGTCTTGTCCACGACCAGCGTCGTAACTTTTTCCATCAACTCCATCGCCTGCGCGTCTTTAATCAGAATGCCCGCCTGCGCGCCGCGGCCGACGCCCACCATGATCGACATCGGTGTCGCGAGTCCGAGCGCGCACGGACACGCGATAATCAACACCGCCACGGCATTTACGATTGCGTGCGCAAAACGCGGTTCGGGTCCGAACATCGCCCAGATTGCGAAAGTGATGGCAGCAATCGCGATGACGGCGGGAACAAAGTAACCTGCGACTTTGTCGGCCATCCGCTGAATCGGCGCGCGGCTGCGTTGCGCCTCGGCAACCATCTGAACGATTTGGGCGAGCACGGTTTCGCTGCCTACTCGTTCAGCTTTCATTAAAAAGCTGCCGGTCGTGTTGATCGTGCCACCCGTCACTTTGTCGCCAACATTTTTCTCAGATGGCATCGACTCACCGGTGATCATCGATTCATCGATGCTGGTTTTTCCGTCGATGATCGAACCATCGACCGGGACTTTTTCGCCCGGCCGAACGCGAAGTTGATCGCCCGCGACAACTTCTTCAAGCGGCACTTCTTTTTCTTCGCCGTCTCGCACGACGCGCGCCGTTCGCGGCGCGAGATCGAGCAGCGCGCGAATTGCGCTGCCGGTGCGGCTTCGCGCTTTCAGTTCGAGAACCTGCCCGAGCAACACGAGCACGGTTATCACTGCCGCCGCTTCGAAGTAGAGGCCAATCTTTCCGTGCTCGTCCCAAAACGACGGCGGGAAAATATTTGGAAAGATTGCAGCGATCGCGCTGTAAACGTAGGCGACGCCCACGCCCATCGCGATCAGCGTAAACATGTTCAAGTTCATCGTGACGACAGATCGCCATGCGCGCTGAAAGAACGGAGCGCCAGCCCAGAGCACAACCGGACTGGTCAGGGCAAATTGAATCCAGCGAGAAACATCCCCGCCGATCCAACGCGGAGCGCTTGGAATCACGTGCGCCATTCCCAATAAGAAAATCGGTAGAGTTAGTACCGCCGCGATCCATAAACGGTGCGTCATATCGCGCAGCTCAGCATTTTCTTCTCCCGTCCCGGCCATGACGTTCTTCGGCTCCAACGTCATCCCGCAAATCGGGCAATTGCCCGGATGATCCTGCTCGATCTGCGGATGCATCGGGCAGGTGTAGATAGTCTTTGCTTGTTGTCGCTGCGGTATCGCTGGTTCCAGCGCCATTCCACATTTCGCGCAATCTCCCGGCCGATCGCTCTGCACATCCGGGTGCATCGGACAAACGTATTTAATGGCTGACGCTCGTGGTGTCGTTTCGTCGGTACGCGCGGGAGTAGGATTCATTTTGTTTTGTAACTCGACCAATGAATCGCGCGGATGCGCCATCCCGACTCGCCTTTTGTCAGCACCATCAGCTCGACACCGGTGCTGTCGATCTCACGGCCGTTGAAAGTGCCAGTCGTCCTGGTGGTCGCTGTCGTCCAGGCGACGTTACCTTCCTGTTGAATGGCCAAAGGCGATCGCTCCGTCTTTGTCGCATGGGCGAAGGCAATATCTTCGCCCAAATGTTCGCGCTTGTATTCCGCACGCGTCTGCGCGCTGCCGCTTTCGAGAATAACTGCATCGTCTGCCAGCAGAGCGAGAGCACTTTTGCGATCCCCTTGAGCCAGCGCGCGGTGGAAGTTTTCCACGGCCGCGGTAATTCCCGCTGTGTCGGCGGGCGCGGGTTGCGCCATGCTGCCGCTTGCTAGAAGCGGCAGCAGCACAAACCCGCAGAACCTTCTCGTCAGCTTCATGACCGTGCGCCGTCCAAGGTCCGTTGTCATTTCTTCATGCCGTCGCAGCAGCATTTGTCGTAAGTCTTCTTCGTAAACTTACAGGTGTACTTGCCGTCCTTTACCGTGCAACAGCACTTGTCCATCGTCTTGCCGGTTTCGCGACAAGTCATTTTCCCGGTCGCGCCGAATGCGGTGGTCGCGAACATCGCGACTACAACCGCAATCGATAGGATCGATTGTTTCATGTGATCACCTCCTTCTTTTTTTTTAACGAGAATCCAAAGCAGAGCCTGACGTGCTGGGTCTAATTCATTGATGTCGTCATAAGATTTAATTAACCGGGATGCTGATGCGCGTGACTCGGCGGCGGCGAGGGCGCCGCTTGCACATCGATATTATCGCGCCGCAAATCATCTCCAGCCGCAAGATTTGCGACCGTGCCTTGCGGATGTTTATACCAGCCGGGATCGGCATAGCTGGTGATGCCTTCGCGGATTTTGATTACAGTGAACATGCCGCCCATAGCGATGTAATCAAAAGGTCCAGGGCCCCCCATCATCGGGAGGCTATTGCGCGGCATCGGCAT
Organism: Verrucomicrobiota bacterium; assembly: GCA_030853965.1. GTDB lineage: Bacteria > Verrucomicrobiota > Verrucomicrobiia > Chthoniobacterales > UBA10450 > JALYUC01. The sequence continues at coordinate 4,112 of JALYUC010000062.1, forward strand.
GCCCATCGTGCCCATGTCCCCCATGCCATCCGTGCCCATGGTCATGTAACCGGGGAGAAGCGAGCTGCGGATTTTCTCATCCAACTTGCCCGGTTTAACCCCAATCATGTCTTTGGGCGCAAAGCTACCGGCGAAGAAATCGATCGCGATGCTGTCATTCGACTAATTGGTGTCGTTCATCCCTGTACCCCTGTAGCGCTCATCCGGCTGAGCACGAGAAAGCTCAGCATCGCAACGACGTATATCGCAACAGCTACAAGAAGCGTCGCATCAAATCCTATCTTCATCGAAAGGATTACCGACAGTAGAGAGCCGACCACGGTCATGAAGCCATTGACACCCCAGCCCCAAGGAATCAGG
>JALYUC010000085.1 GCA_030853965.1 Verrucomicrobiota bacterium
GTATAGAACATCAACACCGGCACGCGCGTCGAGGCGTCGATCAAAGCGCGTTCGATCTGTTCGACGTCGCTCGTCGGAATATCCGTCGGAACCGAGGGTGCTTTCAGTGGGATTTCAGCGGCGTCCATATCGTGAATGAAAGATCGACATATTCATTTGCAGCAAATCAATGTGGAGTAGGCGAAGGCGTTTCTTTCCCGCGCACGGGCAACGGACTGCCGGGAGCCGCAGGTGTTGCTGTTACAGTCGGTGAGACCGCAGGTCTTGCGGCGGAAGCAGCCGGAGATGCCGCTGGCGTAGCTTGCGGACCGGGCTGTGTTCCGGGGGGAGCAGGCGGCGGATTGGCGGCGGCGGCGGGTTGACCGTGAATTTCTGAACTCGGCCCTGCGACCGAGGTCGGTTTCGGTGTGCCGGTCGGTGTTGCGGTTGCCGTTGGAGCTGCGGACGGCGCGGTGGCGCCGGCGGGCGCAACTGATGCCGCAGGCTGTGGTGTCGCGATTGGGCCAGCGGGTTCCGGCTTTTTCTGCGATAACTCGGCGACAGTTAGTTCCATCGCGCGCGAGATAGGGATGTGAGCGACACCTTTGTTCTTGTCGATCCAACCGTAACCAGTCAGCGCTTTGGCTTCGTCGCCGCGCAGAATCTTAAGCTTCTCTTCGCGCGCTTTGGCGCGTTTCTGCTCGTAATTGTCGCCACGCGACGAGGGTCCGATGATCGCGAGGACGATCACGCCAAAAAGCGCGAAAAGTAATACAATCCCAAGCCAGGTGGAGAGCGGCGCACGTGACTGCGCGATTCGGCGAAGTGATTCTGGTTCAGCCATCTCAGTTCACCAATTTCAAGGATTCGATGAGGCGCGGATCGCGCATCGGGAAGAGCGACGTTTTGCCGACGATGCGCAGATAAACGAACACAAGGGTCGCGCCCATGCCGACGAGGGGTGCGAAATCCCAAATACTCACGTGCACACCAGTGCCGTGAAGCGCCGGCAAAATGATCACGTACATGTCGAGCATTTGCATGCAGATGATCCAAGCAGCCATCCAGCAGAGCTGATGCGGACGTTTTTTGATTGAGCGCAAAAGTAAGATGGCGAAGGGACCGAAGAAGCGTCCCACCATGAGCAATGTGCTCAGCGCCCACCAACTCTCGGTGTTTCGCGCGATGAAGTACTGGGTCTCTTCCGGAATGTTCGCATACCAGATGAGCATGTACTGGCTGAAACCGATGTAGGCCCAGAAGACGGAGAAGGCGAGCATCCACTTTCCCATGATGTGGTAATGCTCGAGCGTCACGATCTCCTGCAAATAACCGGCGCGACGCAACGCGGTGATAACAAGCACCAGCAAGGACATGGAGCTGCCGGCCGCGCCTGCGAAAATGTAAACGCCCCACATGGTGGAGAACCATTTGTAATTCAGGCTCATGAGCCAGTCGCAAGCGCCGAAAGTCAGGCAAAGCGCAAAAAGCGGCAGACTAATGAAGGAAAGTTTCCGCAACCATATGGTGAAGCGCGGGCTGCCATCTTTGTCCTGCCGCACGGAGAAACGGCGGAGTAAATGCGAGGCGATGATGAAAAAGGCAAAAAAGAAAACGCCGCGCGCGAGAAAAAAAGGCCAGTTGAGATAACCACGCTTGCTGTCGAGCAAGTGGTCGTGTCCGGGCGGAGTATTCATCCATTCGTAAAGATGATGCCGCAGCAAGAGCACGGGAATGAAGAACAAGGCGATGATTAGAAAAAGCGCGGCGATGTTTTCGAGCTGACGGCGCACCACCACCGTCCACTCGGCATCGGTGGCGTAATGGACGATGATCCAGAAAAAACAGCCGGCACAGAGCGTGAAATAGAAGGCGAAAGCGAAGAGCCAGGAGAAACTAAATTGCCGCGGCTCGATTGAAGCGCCGATGACGCAAAGCACCAATGCAACAAACGCGATGACGGCAAGAAGCACGGACAGCCCGCCGAAACGGTTGGTTTCGAAATACTCGCCTTCCGGCGCAGGCAACGGTTGGGAACGTTCGCTCATTTTTTCTCCAGTTCGGCGCGATGTTCTTCCGGTACATCGACAATCCGCGCGTTTTGACTCCGTTGCAGTGCGCGAAGGTAAGCGATGACCGCCCACCGATCCGGAACGGTAACATTCGAGCCATAAGCCATCATGGTGTTCTTGCCGTTGGTGATGGTGTTGAAAATTTCGCCGTCAGCCATTTTTCGAATGCGATCGTCCTGCAACGTGACCACGGTGGTAAGGCCGTATTGTTTAGTGATGCCATTACCGGCGGCATTGGCGCCATGACACATTGCGCATGTAATGTTGAATCGCTCGCGTCCGCGCTGTAGCAGTTGGGGCGTGACCTCAATCGGAAGACCTGTGCCCCACTGGTCCCCCATTTTCCCAGTGTCGTAATAATCGGTGCCCACGCTAAAGGCGAGGCGCGAATGAGTTTGCGGGACCTCGACCGCAGTTCCCGGCGTGGCGATCGTTTCTGGTTTTGGCATTTCGTAACCGATCGGTACCGTGCCGGCGATTGGAAGCCGCGGTCCGCGCCCATCCGCAAAAAAATTCGATGGCGCTTGCGCGCGCACTTTCATCTGACGCACCATGTCGGGAAAAACTTCGATGGGCGCGCCGGTGCTTTTTTCACCCCGAAAGCCAAAGACGGCGATGATCGCGATCGTCAGCAAAAGCGAAAGTAAGAGAAAGCCGCGCAACATATTTCAGTCTTCGTGCACGATGGTGATGTATTGCCCGCCGCTCTTTTCGAGCAGCTCACGCGCTTCGAGTTCGGTGAAGCGCGGGTCACGCGCCTCAATCGCAAGAAAGAATCCGTCATTACTCGCGCGTTTGAAGCGTTCCCAATTGAATATCGGGTGATACCAGCGCGGGAGTCCGTTCATTATCTGCCACGCGAAGAAAGCGGCAAAAGCCGCAAACAGCACCGTGAGTTCAAACATGATTGGGAAGAACGCTGGCACGGTTTTCCACGTATAAGGTTTCCCGTGAACAATGAGCGGATAGATGAACCATGACGGTCCGAATTCCAATATCACAGCGGTCAACAAACCGGTGATGCCGCCAGCAAGCACAACGGCGCTCAACCACGATTTTTTGAGGCCCATCGCTTCGTCCATTCCGTGGATCGGGAACGGCGAGTACACATCCCACCGTTTGAAGCCGGCATCGCGCACCATCTTGGCTGCTTCATAAAGGGCGGCGGCGCTCGGATACTCCGCTGCCATCCCAAACACCTCGTGACCGGAGGGCGTTTTCATGTCCGTTCCTTTCCTCCAGCCGCAACGGGATGATGATCAGGTCCACCGGGGTAATGCGGGTCTGCTTCCGGCACTACAATTTTCACTTCGCTCATCGCGATCATTGGCAGAAAACGAACGAACAAAAGAAAGAGCGACGTGAAAATCCCAAGCGTGCCGATGAAGGTCCAGATGTCGACCCACGTGGCGTGAAAGATTCCCCAAGACGACGGCAGAAAATCGCGATGCAGTCCGCCGACGATAATGATGAAACGCTCGAACCACATGCCGGCGTTCACGCACATGCAGACGAAATAGACGACGAGGACATTGCGACGGCACCACCGGAACCAGAACAATTGCGGTGAGAGTACGTTGCAGAAAAGCATGCCCACCCACCAGTACCACCAGTAAGGACCAAGAATGCGGTTATAAAAAGCAAACCGCTCGTACTGATTGCCACTGTACCAGGCCATGAAAAATTCCATGGCATAGGCGTAGGTGACGAATGATCCCGTCAACAAAATGATCTTGGCCATCTTGTCGACGTGTTGCGGCGTGATGATGTCATGGAGTTTGAATATCGCGCGGGCAGGCAACATCAGCGTCAACACCATCGCGAAGCCGCCGAAGATGGCGCCCGCTACGAAGTAGGGCGGGAAAATCGTGGTGTGCCACGTCGGAATGACCGAAGTCGCAAAGTCAAACGACACCACACTGTGCACCGAGAGCACGAGCGGTGTGGAAAGACCCGCCAGCAGCAGATAAGCCATTTCGTAATGGCGCCAGTTACGGTTTGATCCGCGCCAGCCGAGCGCAAAGATGCCAAAAAGGAATTTTTTGATCTTTGTCGTCGCGCGATCGCGCAAGGTCGCCAGATCGGGAACCAAACCCGTGTACCAAAACAGCACCGAAACCGTAAAATATGTCGAGACTGCGAAAACGTCCCACATAAGCGGGCTCCGGAAATTTGGCCAGATGCCGTAGTTGTTTGGTAGCGGCGCGAGAAACCAGGCCATCCAAACGCGCCCAACGTGAATACCAGGAAAGATCGCAGCGCACATGACAGCAAAAAGTGTCATCGCTTCCGCGGAGCGGTTAATGGATGTGCGCCATTTCTGCCGCAACAAATATAAGATGGCGGAGATGAGCGTGCCGGCATGGCCGATACCGATCCAAAAAACGAAGTTGGTAATGTCCCAACCCCAGCCGACCGGATGGTTCAGACCCCAGGTACCGACTCCCGTTGAAATTTGGTAGCCGAGGCAGAACACACCGAAGGTGGCGATCGTGGCTGTGATGGTGAAAGTGACCCACCACCAGCGTGGAGCGGGTTGCTCGACAACTCCGGAAATCCGTTCCGTGAGCCAGCTGAAGTTGCGTTTGTGCAACACCAATGGCGTCCGGGCGAGCGGCCGATCGACCCAGCTCGTCACTTCGTCTTCGATTATTTCGGGTGTTGTTGGCGCGCCGTCCATGTCTAAAAAATTGCGCAGCTTTTGAAAACGAACGCCTTCATTATCGTTCGCCCTCCCCCTTCATAGGTTGGTCCTTGCCGTTTCCGTTTTCTTCGCCGCCTGGGCTTGCGACTCCGATTCGGTGTGAGTCGGGCATTTTCGGATTCGGATTGCGAATGCGCGCGAGATAACTGGTGCGCGTGTTTACATTCAAATACTCAAGCAGACGATAATTGCGGTCCTGCTGTTTCATCTTGGAAACACGACTTTCCGGGTCGCTAATGTCGCCGAAAACAATCGCGTCGTTGGGGCAGGCTTGAGCGCAGGCGCTGGTGAATGAATCGCGCGGAATTCGCGTATTGCCTGACGCGCCAGCGCGCACATGCGCCGCAATTTTAGCTTCCTCGATGCGTTGCACGCAAAACGTGCACTTCTCCATCACGCCGCGCATACGCACCGTCACATTCGGATTCTTTTGCAATTTGACGATGTCCGGCGCGCCCTTGGTCGTAAGCGGAGCGAGATATTCCTCATAGACGCCAAATTTTCCGGCGATTTTCTTTTTGCCCACCGGCCGTTGGTTGTAATCGAAATAATTGAAGCGGCGCACCTTGAACGGGCAGTTGTTCGCGCAATACCGCGTCCCGACACAACGATTGTAGGCCATGATATTGAGGCCGTCTTCGCTGTGAACGGTGGCATTGACCGGACAAACCGTTTCGCACGGCGCGTTCTCGCAATGCTGGCACATCATCGGCTGGTGCACGATCTCGGGATCGTCCGGCCACTCGCGCCGGTCCTGTTCGAAGGACTTGTCGCTTGCGTAATAACGGTCGATGCGAATCCAGTGCATCGCGCGTCCGTGGCTTACCTGTAG
>JALYUC010000094.1 GCA_030853965.1 Verrucomicrobiota bacterium
CCGCCGTCGATCACGTTTCGTTTACGGTCGGCCGAGGTTCGATCTTTGGTTTTCTCGGTCCGAATGGTTCCGGCAAATCGACGGTTATCCGGATGCTTTGCGGAATTCTCGAGCCGACAGAAGGCACCGCGCGGATCGGTGGCCACGACATCATTCGCGAAGGCGAAGAGATCAAGGAAATGATCGGCTACATGTCGCAAAAATTTTCGCTCTATGATGAATTGACTGCTAACGAAAATTTGATTTTTGCCGGCAAACTTTACGGGTTGAGCGGCCAATCGTTACATCAACGCCGGGACGAATTGATCGCGCTTACCCATCTGGAGCCTTACCTGGACAGGCGCGCGGCGCTGCTTTCCGGCGGCTGGCGGCAGCGGCTTGCCATGGCCTGCTCTCTCATGCACAAACCGACCGTTTTGTTTCTCGACGAACCGACCGCGGGAATCGATCCGGTCGCACGCCGTGAGCTGTGGGATTTACTCTTCGAATTCGCGGGCGAGGGGATGACGCTCTTCGTCACCACCCATTACATGGATGAAGCGGAGCGCTGTGATCACGTCGGTTATATATATATGTCGAAGTTAATCGTGTGCGGTGAGCCAGATGATTTGAAGAAGATGCCGGAAGTCAGCCCGCCCAGAACACGGCGGCTCGACGTGACCTGCGACCACGTCACAATTGCGCTGCAAGCGATGCGCCAACTCGATGGTGTGCAAAGTTCGACGGTCTTCGGTCAATCGATGCACCTGCTTGTCGATGAAAGCGTGACGCGCGCGGAGATCGATGAAAAACTTCGGGGCGTTGGAGTAGAGCAGGCGGAGATTCATGAGATCGGTCCGTCCTTGGAAGATGTTTTCGTCACGCTCAGCCAGAAACATGCAGGCGAACAAAAGAAGGCGGCCTAAATGAAACGTGTTCCTTTCCGAGGGCTCGGCGCGATTTTGTTCAAGGAGTTCATCATTGTCTGGCGCGACCCCATGACCCTGTTCTTCATGTTTTTCCCGCCGCTCGTCGAGATGATCGCTTTCGGGTACGCGCTGGATACGGACGTAAAACATATGGCGATGATGATCCTGAATGAGGATCGCACGGTTGAGAGCCGGCAGTTTATCGATCGCTTTGTGAACACGGAAACGTTTCGGGTCGTGGGCGAAGTCCAAAGTATCGATGCAATGTCGAGCGAGATCCGGAAAGGGAATGCATATGTCGGCCTGCAAATCCCGCCGCATTTCACCCGCGACGTGCGCGCCGGATTTCCCGCGCGGGTGCAATTGTTGATCGATGGATCAAACTCGACTACTGCGCTGCAAGCACTGAATACGGCGATGGGCGTTGCATTGACGCAATCGCTCGAATCGCTCTTGCGTGAAACCGGGCGGCGCAACGTGCCGGTGGAAATTCGACCGCAGATGCTTTACAACCCGACGATGCGCAGCCCGAACTTTTACATCCCGGGTGTGATCGGCATTGTTTTACAAATCGGGACGACATTCGCCACTGCCATGGCCGTCGTACGCGAGCGGGAGAAGGGTACGTTGGAGCAACTGCTCGTCAGTCCGCTCAGCCGCTGGGGACTGATGCTTGGCAAGCTTGTTCCTTATCTTTGCATCGGAATGACGATGTCGATCTTGCTCTTCCTCATCATGCGTTTCCTGTTTCATGTGCCAATCGCCGGCAGCGTTATGGCGATGATGTTTGCAACGCTGGTTTACGTTTTTGCGCTGCTCAGCCTCGGCCTGCTCGTGGCGACGAAGGCGGAGAACCAAATGCAAGCGCTGCAAATGTCGATGACGTTCATGTTGCCGAGCGTTTTCTTTTCCGGGTTCGTCTTTCCGCGCGAAACCATGCCGTGGATTTTCTACGCTCTCGGCACGCTCCTGCCGGCCACTTATTTCATCTCACTCGCGCGCGCAATCATCCTGCGCGGCGCGACTTTTTTCGAGTACTGGCCGCACTTGGTCATCCTGATCATCATGTCGATCTTGCTCTTCGTTCTCTGCGCGTTGCGGTTTAGGAAGAAGATTGGGTAATCGCTCGCGTCTCCGTATCCTCTGCGCGTGAAACACCGGAGGGTTTTGTGGCGCATAGGTGTTCTTGTCGCGCTGTCCGTCGCGATTGGCGTAACATCATGGAGCATGATCAGGATGCCGGGGAGAAATTTTCGGAAATCGGTGCCGGCGCTTACCACCGAGCAAGTTACATTGCGCACGGAGCTCGAGTCCGATGTTCAAACTCTTGCCGGCAAGATCGGCGAACGAAACTTTCAACATTACGACGAGCTCAACGCCGCGGCCGAATTCATCGAACATGCTTTTTCTGCAGCGGGTTTACAGCCGCGGCGCGACAGATACGAACTGCGCGGACAGAGCTTCGATAATATTGAAGCGGAGATCCCCGGTGCTCATCCCGAAATCGTTTTGATCGGCGCGCATTATGACTCGGTGCTGGGCGCGCCCGGTGCCAACGACAACGGAAGCGGAGTCGCCGCGCTACTGGCGTTGGCGCGACGTTTCGCGGGAAAACCTTGCGCACGGACGTTGCGCTTCGTCGCTTTTGTGAATGAAGAGCCGCCGTTTTTTCAAACGTCGCAGATGGGGAGTTTCGTATACGCCAGTCGCTGCAAAGCGCGAGCGGATCAGATCGGCGCCATGATCAGTCTGGAAACGATCGGATATTTTTCTGACGAACCCCATTCGCAGATTTACCCCCTTCCTGGTCTCGGCGCGTTTTATCCCACTACCGGAAACTTTATCGGATTCGTAGGCAACCTTCGTTCGCGCGCCTTGCTGCGCCAAGCCATCGCTTTTTTTCGTGAGTACGCCAAAATCCCCTCTGAAGGTGCCGCGCTCCCCACATTCGTCCCGGGCGCTGCGTGGTCGGACCAATGGTCATTTTGGCAACACGGCTATTCCGGCATCATGATTACCGACACCGCGCCTTTCCGTTACCCGCATTACCACCGCGCGACCGACACCCCCGACAAACTCGATTACCCGCGCCTGGCGCTCGTGGTCAACGGAATAGAAAAAATGATCGA
>JALYUC010000105.1 GCA_030853965.1 Verrucomicrobiota bacterium
AGATCGAATCGTCGATCAACAACAGGCAAAGCGTGATCGCGAGCAGATTGAAGAAGCAATAGTTGCCGGTCACGGCGATGGCGATCTGCAGAAGAATAATCAGGCCCGCGGCCAGAAGCCGAAGTCTTCGCGGCGCCCACATGAAAAAGGGCACAATGATTTCGACGACGAGACAGAATGCGACCGAAAATTTCTTGAACCATTCCGGGTGTTGATCGGCCCACCACGCGAAGACGGTTGGCAACGGTTGCGACCAGTAATGATAATCGAGCGCAGTTAAATTCCACCAGCAGTCGTCGCCGCTGGTCAGTTTCACGACGCCGGACATCACCATTAATTTGAAAAGCAGAAGCTTGAGCAGAAACATCGCCGCGCGAGAAACCGGTGCTTCGCTGCCGCGTCTCGCCCAAATTCGCCACGGCGCGAGAAAGATAGACAAGAACCCGACCTCAAGCAGCAGGATGTCCCACTGAAAACTGAGAAACGTTTGTCCAGCGATCGTGAGCGAAAGGTAGAAAACAAAGAGCCCAATCAGAGAAATGAACGGTGCGATGCCAAAAATCAGGAGCAACGACAGGACTACGCCGCCGCCGCAAAGGAAATGCAGAAAAGCGTCGCTCGCGCTGAACCAACACAACGTCGGCAACATCGAGAAGGCGTGACGGCCAATCTGTTCGTGCGCCGCGGAAAGAAACTGATTGATCGGCAAAATTCCGTTAGCGCCGATCAATCCATCGATCTGCACCCACAGCGAAACAAACGCGATCAGATAAATGACGCCGAGTACGCGCAGAAACCATTTTCTCGCCCAAAAGTATGTCGGCGGTCGCACATCTGCGCCCCAAAACAGTCGAGTAAAGGCAGAACCGAATTTTCGGTTTTGCGCGACGATTTTATAAGCAAATTCCGAGAGCGCACTGAACCCAGGAATATGATCGTAACTCCACGACAGCCACTTGCGCGAAGATCGACATCGGAGTGAGCGATACACCGCCTCCGCCGCGAGAAAGACGTCACCATTGCTGTCGATGTAAACGACGGAGCGCTGGAATTGCTCTCGCGCGATTTCGGGAAATCGGGTGGCAGCCTCTTGATACGTCGCGTACTCGACCTCGCCTGCCGTGATGACGCGCCAACGCTCGATCCATAACCGGCAAAAATGACAATCGCCATCCCAAATCATGAGCGGCTTCGGTGGCGGATCGGAAACGCGCAGGTGCGATGTTTCGCTCATTTAATGGCCATCGTCCAACCTACGGAGCTTAAGGTCGAATTAAAATCAGTGTTCGTTGTAGAGGCGCTTGTGCCAAGCGCCTGGGCGGGTGACACAGCCGCCCCTACAATTTAAACTCGGCCCAAATCGGAGCGTGATCGGAAGGTTCTTTCCCTTTGCGCATTTCGCGATCGATTCCTGCGGCCGTGCATTTTTCCGCGAGCGCTTCACTGGCGAGAATCGCGTCGATACGGAGGCCGCGATTTTTTGAAAAAGAGAGCATTCGATAATCCCACCAAGTGAAAAGCCCGCTTTCTTTGTGGTGGAGTCGCAGAGTGTCGATCAAACCCACGCCACACAATTGTTGAAATGCCGAACGTTCCTCTTCAGAACACATGATCGCGCCGCGCCAAAGGATCGGATCATGCACATCTTCATCGGCCGGCGCTACGTTGAAATCGCCGCAAACGACAAGATTGGCATGTTTCTCTTTCGCCAAACAATCGCGCATGCGCTGATACCAATTCAGTTTGTATTCGTAAGCGGGCGAACCGACCGCTTGTCCGTTCGGCGCGTAGATCGAGAAAACGCGTACATTGTCGATCTTCGCCGCAATCACGCGTGCTTGTGGATCGACATTTTCATCGCAGAGCGACGCACGCACATCGCTTGGCTGCGTTTTCGAAAGGATGGCCACGCCATTGTAAGATTTCTCGCCGTGATAAGCGGAGTGATATCCCGCCGATTGCAAACTAAGCGCTGGGAATTGCTCGTCGGTGCACTTTGTTTCCTGCAAACAGACAACGTCCGGTTTCGTGCTTTCCAGCCAAGTAAAGAGGTGATCCTGACGCTTGCGCAGTGAATTGATGTTCCAGGAAGCAATTCTCACGCGCGTGTCATTCTGAGCGAAGCGAAGAACCCCTCATT
>JALYUC010000136.1 GCA_030853965.1 Verrucomicrobiota bacterium
GCGCTAAAAAACAGCGCTTTGCACTACATCGAAGATGGACGTCTCGCACCGGTCGACTCGGCCGCCTGCACAAACGAGGCATTCTTATTCGAAGTTTATGCTGAATTTCAAAATCTCATTCAGCGGCCCGCGTTCTCCTGCGTCGGAGCGAAGGCCGCTCTTAATGATCAAGCGCTCGGCTTCGCTTTTTATCGCGAGTTGGGTTCGCAAGAATCCACCGCTGGGCTTGGCCGCGATCTTTGTCATTTCGTTCAATCGGAAATCGCGACTCAGAATGAATACGCGACCTTCGTAGCCGTGTTTCAGAATCCGTTGAATCTCAACGAGGCGGAGTTTGAGCAATTGCTTTGGCAACAGCTCGACCAATTGCACCACATGGACGCCGCGCACTTTCAATGGGACGCGCAAGTCCGATCCGACCCGGCTAACCCCGAGTTCTCATTCAGCTTCGCCGGCCGCGCCTTTTATGTTCTCGGTATGCACGCTCACAGTTCGAGGGTAGCGCGCCGTTTTCCCTGGCCCGTCCTTGTTTTCAATCCGCACGAGCAGTTCGAGCGCTTGCGTCGGGATGGGAAATGGAAACGAATGCAGCGAACCATTCGCGAGCGGGAAGTCGCACTGCAAGGCAGCGTCAATCCGATGTTGAGCGACTTCGGCAAGCAATCGGAAGCGCGTCAATATTCCGGGCGCGCAGTGCCGGATGATTGGACACCGCCCACTTCAAGCAAATGTCCGTTCGCGCACTGAATCGTACTTGTCGATCTTAGCGCGTGATCGACAAACGGCTAGAGCCACAGACTGGTACTGCGTTCGAAGTCAATAAGGGTCAGCGGTTGCGTGTGATCGATCTCGAAGGTGAACAGGTCGCGGACCTCGTCGCCTTTGCGCGTGACGACAAAAATGAATGGCTCTCATCTGGTCGCAGCCTCGATTACGCGAACACAATTTACCTCACGACCGGGCACATTCTCTATTCCAACCGGAGCCGGCCTATGTTCACAATTGTTGAGGACGATGTCGGCCGCCATGACTTCCTGCTCACGCCCTGCAGTCCCGAAACGTTCCAGATCATTTACGGCAACAAGAATTATCACCCCAGTTGCTTCGAGAATCTTTCCACAAATCTGTCTCGATTTGGCATCGCGCCGGATGCCATTTCCACCACCTTCAACATTTTCATGAACGTTGAGATCGATTCCTCTGGTCGATTGTCGATCTTGCCACCTCGATCTAAAGCCGGTGACGCCATCACGCTCGGAGCCGAAATGGATTTAATTGTTGGACTAACGGCATGCTCCGCCGAGATGTCGAACAATCGCCGATTCAAACCGATCAAATATCAAGTTCTTAGTTAGACATTGCGCACGTGCTGCTCTCGCGTCACGCTTTTGCGATTGCGATCATGAGTCCGGACAAGCTTTTCGATTATCTCGATGGGAAGTTGCCTGAGAGGGAACGCGCAGAGCTGGAGCAACGATTGATTTCGGACGGGCAACTTCAACGCGAGCTGGCCATGGCGCGTCAGATCCACCGTGCAATGCCCGACTCGCGAGAAGTTTTTTTGCCGAGCGATGAAGCGCCGAGCCCCCATCGCGGCGCGGTTCTCGGTCGCAGAGTTGCCGTGGCGTTTGCGCTGCTGGTTTTGCTCAACGTCTTCATCGGCATTGTGTCCATCATTGGCTTTCACAAAAATCCAAATGATCTGGGTGCAAAAGAAGCGGCGGTTCGAAAGCAATTGACGGAATCAATGCAGAAAGCGGCGGCGGCGGCCTTGCCTACGCCGAGCCTTGACGTCGATGAAGTAAAAATCACTGTCGCCGCGGGCCAAACGGATTCCGCCGCCCGGAAAATAATTACCGCAGCAGAGAAGTGCCGCGGGTCAGGAACAAAAGGATTACCGGATGAAAATGGCCTACTGGTTTTCGTGGAGATTCCCTCGCAGCAGGTAGAGGCTTTTCTTGAAGGACTGGACCGAGTCGGCAAAGTCCCATCGGCATCGCGCCGCGAGGTAGCAAAAACAGAGAAAGTAATTATCCAAGTGCGCATCTTGGAACACCCAAAACCATGATGTTGATCCGCCGACGCAGGAAATGATCGCGATCGCATTCGCGTTGCCGTCGGAAAGCTCGGACCTCACTGCTCTTCTTCACGAGAGAAGCCCTAGCCATTCAAACAAATCCAAAACAGTCTACGGAAAGATCGACAATCAATCGGTTGCGGTTTCTCACACGGGAGTTGGCCGAAAAAACTGTGAGGCAAAAATCGACAATTTCCTTCAGGTTGCGCGTCCGGATTTGTTGATCAGCTCCGGCTTTGCTGGTGGCGTTGGCGAAGGTTTGGCGGTCGGCGACTTGATCCTGGCAGATAATTTTTCAGAGCGACAATTACTCTTGAAGGTGCAGCGAGTGCTGCGCACGGCGCGCGTCGCAAAGCTTTTTACATCAACAAAGATTGTCGATTCAACTGACGAACGAAATGCGATTGCGCGTGCAAACGGCGCCGATGCTGTCGACATGGAAACCGAAGTGATCGCGCAAGCGTGTGCCATGCGTAGCATTCCATTGCTTTCCCTGCGCGTTATCAGTGACACACCGCGTCAACCGTTTCCCGCGCCAGCGCAGATTTTGTTCGATATCGAACGCCAGCGAACAAATCCCAGCAAGTTCGGGTTATACTTTCTCGCCCATCCGGATCGCATTGCAGACCTGGTTCGTTTCGCCCGAAGGATTGCAAGAGCGCGCAGAGCATTGACTGATGCGATTGTCACACTGTTACGCAGCGGGAATCTGTAGCCCCGTAGGAAGTAAACTGGTTCCCCCTACAGATCGTGTGCAGGCTCGACGTGGACAAGCACGTCCGCGATGCGCGCATCAGTTTGTTGAATTGCGCGCTTCACTTCATGCGCAATGTCGTGGCCTTCGCGCACCGTAATGCGCTCGTTCACACCCACGTGAAGATCGACATAAAAACTCAAGCCCATCTTGCGGACGAAACATTTTTCAACTTCGATGACACCGGGCACTGAGCTGGCCGCATTTCGGACAAGATCGACAATTTCTCCGCGAGGCGCCGTGTCCATGATCTCGTGAAGCGCGGGGTTCAATAGCCGATAACCATTTGCGCCGATCAGTGCGCAGGCGAAAAGCGCCGCCCAATCGTCCGCGCTCTCCCAACCCGGACCACCGATGAGCGCAACAGAAATGCCAACGAAGGCAGCGACGGAAGTCATGGCATCGGTGCGATGGTGCCAGGCATCGGTTTGCACGGCGGTGCTTTCAACCTCGCGGCCAACTCGAACGACATAGCGAAACAAAGTTTCTTTCACCACCACCACAATGATAAGGACCAGCAGCGTGTAAGGCGCGGGCGCGTGGTGCGGCAGAAAAATTTCACGCACACTTTGAACGGCTAGGCCGAGCGCGGCGGCGAGCACACCCATGGCCACGACAACTGCCGCGATCGGTTCGGCTTTTCCGTGTCCGTAAGGATGAGTCGCGTCGGGCGGGCGCGCGGCAAATTTCAAACCGCCCCAGATGATGGCGGAGCCGGCCACATCAAGTGCTGATTCGATTCCATCGGCGATGAGCACATAGGCATTGCCTAGAAGCCCGGCGACGATCTTGGCTGTTGCCAGCACGACGTTAATGGCAAGACCAAGCAGCGTGACCCGCGCACCAGTTTGCAGATTATCGACGGAAGTATGAGGATGCGTTGCCAAAGTCATCGATGAACAAAACTATAAGCGCGGCGGTTTACGAAACGCACGGAAATCCAGCGGATGTTTTGCGTGTCACAACGCAGCCCTGGCCAACACCAACGGCGGATGAAGCCGTAGTCCAAATGCGTGCCGCTCCGATCAATCCGGCGGACCTGAATGCAATCGAAGGGAAATACCCGCTGCGGCCGCAACTTCCTGCGACTCCAGGCTTCGAAGGCGCCGGTGTAGTTGTTGAACTGGGCGCTAACGTCAAAAACGTCACACCAGGTGCTCTGGTAATTTTGCCGCACAACGCTGGAACATGGCGCGATGCGCTCGCCGTCAAAGCAAGCGACCTGGTTGCGGTGCCACCGGAAGTGACACCAGTCGACGCGGCGATGTTAAAAATCAATCCAATGACGGCTTGGCGTCTATTGCACGATTATGTCGATCTAAAAGGGGGCGATTGGCTGATTCAAAACGCGGCGAATTCGGCGGCGGGCCGCGCTGTGATCCAAATCGCGCACGATCTCGGCTACAAGACGGTGAACGTAGTTCGTCGTGAAGAATTGATTGAGGAATTGCGCGCGGAAGGCGGCGACGTTGTGCTGGTCGATGGAGAAAATCTTCGTGACGAAACAAAGAATGCTACCGGCGGTGCGGAGATTCGCCTGGCGTTAAACGCAGTGGGCGGCGAGAGCGCTCTGCGATTAGCCAATACCCTTTCGCCCGGATCGACAATGGTGACGTTCGGCGCGATGAGTTTGCAGCCCCTCAAGATTCCAAACGGATTGCTCATTTTCAAAGATCTGCGCTTTCGCGGCATCTGGATCAACAAGTGGTACGATAACGCCACCATGCAGGAGCGGATGGAGGCGTTTCGGGCACTCTTCGAAATGGCGAAGCGTGGATTGCTGAAAACGAAAGTGGAGAAATCTTATCCGCTCAGTGATGCGAAAGCTGCGGTCGCGCACGCGGCGCAAGGAAAACGCAGCGGCAAAATCATTTTCCAGTTCGGCGCGTGACTGCAATTGTTGTTGGTGCGGGGATCAATGGCGTCACAGCCGCGATCGAGTTAAAAAAGCGCGGTCACAAAGTCGTTCTTGTCGACCCGGGACCGCTGCCCCATCCCCTCGCCGCTTCCACCGACATCAGTAAGGCGGTTCGAGCCGCATATGGCGCGGATGAAGATTACACAGAACTGGCTGAGCGCTGTATTCCACTTTGGCGAAAGTGGAATCAAGAATTCGAAGCCGAGCTGTATCACGAAGTTGGCTTTTTGTTTTTGCGCCAACGCGCGATGCAGCCGGGAGATTTTGAGTATGAAAGTCTCAAAGTGCTCGAGCGCCGCGGCCATAAAGTTGAGCGCATTGATTCAGCGCAACTGCGCCAACGTTTTCCGGCGTGGAATGCAGAACGTTATCACGACGGCTTTTTAGATCGACAAGCGGGATATGCGGAAAGCGGGCGTGTCGTCGCGGTGCTGGTTGAACGTGCGAAATCGCTTGGCGTTGAATTGCGCGCCGGCAAGTTCGCCGCGCTCGATGAAGGCGATGACCGCGCCAAAGGCGTCGTTTTGCAAGATCAACAACGAATTGCCGGCGACGTCGTGGTAATGGCAGTCGGCGCATGGACACCGTTTTTGCTGCCATTTACGCGGAAATTTTTTCGCGCGTCCGGGCAACCGGTGTTTCACCTCAAACCTCGGGAGCCCAAACTTTTCCTTCCTGAACGCTTCCCGATTTTTGGCGCAGATATTTCGAAGACGGGCTACTACGGCTTCCCGATCAATCGCGACGGCGTTGTGAAAATTGCGAACCACGGAATGGGCCGGGAAATGTCGCCCGAATCGTCTGACCGCGTAGTCACACCGGCCGAAGAGCAACAACTGCGCGAGTTCTTAAGGTGGACATTTCCTGCGCTGGTTGACGCGCCGATTGTTCATACGCGCATCTGTCTCTACTGCGACACCAACGATGGAGATTTTTGGATTGCTCCCGATCCCGAACGGCCGGGATTGATTATCGCTACGGGCGATAGCGGTCACGGCTTCAAGTTCGCACCGTTACTGGGCGACATCATTGCCGATGCCGTGGAAGGCAAATCCAATCCGTTGCTCCGAAAATTTCGTTGGCGACCAGAGGTGCAAGCAGGCGTAATTAAGGAAGCTGCGCGATTTCAGCCGGAATAAGTTGGTGGATCGAGCAGTCCCTTGCTCGATGCTAAAATAATGCGCCTCCGGCGCCAAGTTAACATCGCGCGACGGAGCGCGCGATCCACCTAAGATCGACATCTACTCTTTTTGCGCCGTTTCTTTTTTTGGCTGGCGTTTGAGCAAGGTGATCTGCTTGATGCGCGCCGAATCGGACGGGCTCCAGGTGGCGACCTCGGGGTCGTCCTTGAACGCGTTGTGCACGATGCGGCGTTCATAAGAATTCATTGGCTCGAGCTGAAGCGAACGACCGGTAATGCGGACGCGCTCAGCTAATTCACGAACGCGCTGAACGATCCGGTCTTCGCGCATCGAGCGGTAATGCTCACAATCGACAATGACTTTTGCCGCATCCTTGTCTTTGGCCTGGATGAGCCGATTCAAAAGAAATTGAATTGCCTCCAAGGTTTCGCCATCCCGCCCGATCAAGCGCCGGCTTTCCTCAGTATAGATTTGTAAAACGAGATTGCCGGCCTCGTTCTGCATCTCGGCGATTTGCACCACGAAACCGAGATAACCGAGCATCGTGTCGAGCAATTCTTTCGGCGTCATCATCGTTTGCGCTTTGCGGCGGCGAGTCTCTCGAGCGTGGGGGCGGGTTGTCGTTTGTTATGATAAAATTGCACGATGCTCAATAGGTTCTGCGCGGTGTAGTACAATGCAAGCGCGGCCGCGAAATTGTAGCAGAAAAACAGGAAGATCAGCGGCGTAAACATCATGACGCGACGCTGCGTAGCGTCGCCGGTTTTCGGCGTCATTTGCATGAGCCAGACCTGGGTCGCAGCCATGCAAAGCGGGATGATGTTGATCGGCCAGCCCAGAACTGGCAAGTGCGCGACGGTATCTGGCTGCGAAAGATCACGCACCCAAAGGAAACTCGAGTGCCGCAATTCAACCGCCTGCCGCAACATCGTAAACAAACCGAAGAAGATCGGGATTTGAATCACCATGGGCAGACAGCCCCCCACCGGATTGATGCCGTACTCCTTGTACATTTTCATCACTTCCTGATTCATCCGCGTAGGGTCGTCTTTATATTTTTCGCGCAGTTCCTGCACTTTCGGCGCAAGCAACGAAGTCTGACGCATGGAGCGATTGGCCTTCGTCTGGAGCGGCCAAAGCACAAGTTTAATGATGGTTGTGAGGGCCAGGATCGCGGCGCCATAGGTTCCCAACACGCTGTGCAATGAGTTCAACGCGTTGAGCAAAAACTGGCAGACGATTTTGAAGATTCCGAAGTCCATGATCTCGGCTTCGTTATGCTCGAGCAGTGAAAGGCGGTGATAAATTTTCGGGCCCGAATATATTTCAAATCGCGCGCTGTAGGTCTGACCGGGCTGCAATTGGAAACCTGGCATGCGCATCGCACCCTCGATTCCATGAATTTTCTGGTCGGCGGTAGTATCAAACCGGCGACCCGAAACCATCTCCGCCTTGCCGTTCAAAGGCGCGATCAAGGTGGTGAAAAATTGATTGCTGACTGCGACCCATTCGGCGCCTTTGATATTTTCCTGGTAGAACGGTTGTGGCGTGCGCTGCCCCATTCCGAGAATACCGCCTTTGCCACTGAACCAATCGACATCGACGCCTTTCGCAGTTCCGTTGATGCACCAAACCAGCCGAGTGAATGACGGATAATCCTGCGGATGATTCGCAGTAGCGGAACCAAGCGCGATAAAATATCCTGAATTCACGTAGGGCGTGCCACTGCCGTTCACAAGATCGACATCCAACTCGGCGAGGAAATTGTCTTTCTTTTCGGAAGTCTGCGGCAGGAAAAACTTTTTCCGAATCGTAATCTGCTCGGGCATGGCGCGCTCAAACTGCACAGCATCGCCCTGACGCGTCATCTTATATTCGGGCAGGAGAGGCGCAGCGGGATTCTCAATGATCGCACCGATTGGTGTGCGATTCGGCGAGTTGAGGATAAGACGGTTACCCTCGTCACTGGTATGGTTGAGTAACACTACTTGTTTCACGCCGCCCCCGCGATTGGTCAGCTGAAGCTCGAAGTCAGCGTTGCGCAGCGTGTCAGTAATTTCTTGAAATGGCGGAGCTGTTTCCGTGGGTTGTGGCGCGGGGGTCGGTGCGGATTCGGCAG
Source organism: Verrucomicrobiota bacterium (assembly GCA_030853965.1). Lineage (GTDB taxonomy): Bacteria > Verrucomicrobiota > Verrucomicrobiia > Chthoniobacterales > UBA10450 > JALYUC01. The sequence goes on from JALYUC010000136.1 coordinate 8,011, forward strand.
CTACCGGCGCTGCGCTCACAGTCGCGACCGGTGTGGCCGCAGGAGAAATCGGTGCGCCCGGAGCATTAGCCGTTGTCGGTTTCGGCACTGTTTGCTTGACCACATAAAATTCCCACAGAACAAGTCCAATCGCGCAAAGAGCGATGGCAACCCACGCAGTTCGATCCATAAGAAAAGGTTTTGGCGCCGACCTAGACGCGCTGATTATCGGCAGTGGTGACGGACAACGGCACAGGATCGTTGCCGCCTCCGCCCCATGGTTGACATCGGGCAATACGCTTTAGACCCAACCAGGCCCCCCGGAGAACGCCGTATCTTTCCACTGATTGTAAAAAATATTCCGAGCAAGTCGGTTCAAATCGACAGCCTAATGCGGGCCCGCTAATCGCCGAAAGAAACGGCGAAAGGGTGGCTTGATAAACTCGAATGAAAATGCGAACGAATTTGCGCATTAGGGCGCTAGAATAGAAGCGCGCTTGGCCAGACGCAACCACTCAGCTTCTATCGCGGCATACCTGGCGCCCGCCGCGCGCGACGAGGCGATCGTCACAATCCATGTTCCATCGACAATCTCATCCTGATGGTGGCGGACGATTTCGCGCAAACGGCGCCGGACACGGTTCCGCAGGACCGCTCCGCCGACTCTTCGGGAAGTAATAAAGCCGGCACGAATTGTTTCGGCACCAGACAACACCCCGATCGACACAAACGAGCCACGGATTATGCGACCTTCTTTGCGAACGCGCTCAAATTCCGCCGCGCGGGTTAATCTCTTGGATTTGGGAAAACGAAGCTGGCGCGGCATGCCTGAAAACCTACTTCCCTTCGATTACGCTCGCTTCTGTAGGAGACGACGTTGTCGTCTCATGGGAAGCCGACGGCTTCCCCTACCACATCAGGGCCAGGAGACGAAGATGATCGCCATCAAAAGAGCGCCGACAAAATAATAACCCACGTCGATAAACCATATCGTCGTTGGTTTCGATTCCCAGATTGAAACTATGGTTACGGCCGTTCCGGCAAATCCGATGCCGGCTGCAGCGGCCAGCCGCAACGCGTGACTCATATCCGTGATGCCGGTCCGCTTAAACAAGTACGCCATGGCCGCCGCGGCCACCAGGTTTGAAACAAAAGTGCTGATTAGCTTGCCGGCCATCTCGCCGCCACTAGGCGACGGACGTTCGCCGCGATGCTTAATCAGTTCGGCGCACCAGAGCTTGCCGAACAACAACGAATACCAGACATAACCTAACACCCAGTAGGCCGCACCCGCGCAAAGAATTGCGAGCCAGTTCATGGAACAGTTTTCCCAAATGTCGGAACGGAGAGCAAGCAAATGTCTGTCGAGTGACGATGTCGATCTTGCGAGTGAAAGTGTAGAGGCGGGCGTGTCGCCCGCAGAATTCAAAAAACATCGCGGCTGACACAGCCCCACTAACAAGTACAGCAAAAATCTTCCCCCAACATTGTCAGAGGAAGATTTCGCGAGTGGTTTCCGATTCTTTAAGGATTCGGTGTTGACGTCGTCGTTGTAGATGTACTGGTGCCGGGCGAAGCATTGATGGTCGTGTTTGTCTCGGTCTTGCTCGAAGGAGCAGGCGATTCTTTCACGATCGTCGTATTGCTTTCCGTTTTATTTTCCGCCGGCGGATTCGTCACGGTGGTTTCTTTTCGCTCACAGGCGGCCAACAAAGCGATGCCAGCGAGCAAACAGATATACTTTCTCATAAAAGGTTGACGATTGGCCGATTGTTTTATTCGCGATTATGGCGCAGGCGATGGCGCCACCGGGCCGGAGCGCTCCATAATTTGCTTTCGAAGAGCCTCCCGTGCGGGATTGACCGGCGGGACACTCGGAGCAAAATATCCGGTGAACTCCGTCGTGTTACTTTCTGTTCCGGTTTCACCCGGAGGATTTGTTTCGCTGTTGTTCGAAGGAGCCGGCGATTGATTCGTAACCGTAGTGTCGGTTTCCGTTCTGTTTTCCGTCGGAAGATTCGTCGAAGGAACAGGAGATTGATTCACGGTCGCGCTATTGGTTTCCGTTTTGCTTTCCGCCGGAGGATTTGTCGCTGTGCTCGAAGCAGGGCTCGATTGATCCATGACCGTTGTGTTTTCTTCCGTTTTATTTTCCGCCGGCGGATTCGTC
>JALYUC010000155.1 GCA_030853965.1 Verrucomicrobiota bacterium
TGGCGTTACGTGTCGCATAATGTCTTCGACATAACCGAATGGGCATAGGTACAGATAATATATGGCCATGGCAGCCCATGGAAGTAGTAGCAGCCACCAGCCCGCCAGGCGACGCGTGAAAACGCCATAGCAAGCTGCAGCGACCAAAACAAGCCAAATAGTGATGAGCGCACAACCCAAACCAACTTGTGAGAGCGCATCCGCCGGACGAAATGAAACGTAAGGCTCGTCGGTTGCGCCCTGCATAACCAGAATGAGTGAAATAACCGAGGCGAGGACACAGAAAGTGCCGAGGGCAAGCGAGAAATGCATTGCTGGAATCGCTGGTCTTTCAACGGTTGCCATTGGGCCTAACGAGAATTCGATCCAATTATTGGGTCTTTCAAGAGAAAGACGTATTTCTTGGGTCTAACACGGCAGCATGGCGAGCGGTGTTCATAACTCGGGTCGCCGCGCGCGTGGTTCGCGATCTTTTGTGGTTGCGGTCGTCGGTACAGTGACGAAGGGGCCGCCCTCCATCGGCGCTGCCTCGGTAAAGGCGACGTCGGGCATGTCGCTGGGTAAACCTTCGAGCGGAAATTCCTTTCGCAGCGGAAAGAACGGATAGCCGTCCCACATCAGAATGCGGCGTAGATCGGGGTGGCCGTTAAATTTGATTCCCATCATGTCGTAAATTTCGCGCTCATGCCAATTGGCGGTGGGCCAAATATCGGAAATGGTGTCGACCGTTCCGGGTTGCTCGGAAACGCAAAGCTTGAGTCGCAAATGAACAGCGAGCGTCATCGAATAAAGTTCGTAAACAATTTCGAAGCGCGGTTCCTCTCCGAAATTATCGATGCTTGTGATGTCGATCAAATAATCGAACGAGAGATCGTCACGACAGAACTTCGCGACTTCACGCAGATCCGCCGGCTGGATAGTGTAGGTGGTCTCGCCCCGAAATTCTGTTTTGTCTCGAATTTTCGAGCCGAATAATTTGCTCAGGGACGCAAGCAATTCCTGCCCGGTCATACGAGCGCTTCGTCGAGCTTTTTGACCAACTCCGGTTTCTGAGCCAAGAACGAGCGCTCGCCGGAGATTTTCTCCTGCAACTTCATAAGGCCGGCAAGCAGCGCTTCCGGGCGCGGCGGGCAACCGGAAATGTAAACGTCGACAGGAATGAGTTGATCGATTCCCTGGAGCACAGCATAGGAGCGATACATTCCGCCGGTGGACGCGCAGGCGCCCATGGCGATGACCCATTTTGGCTCCGGCATTTGTTCGTAAATCCTTTTGACGGCAAGCGCCATCTTGTAAGTCACGGTGCCCGCAACAATCATGACGTCGCACTGCCGCGGCGAGAACCGCATCACTTCGGCGCCGAAGCGCGAGATGTCAAAGCGCGATGCGGCCGTGGCCATCAATTCAATCGCGCAGCAAGCCAATCCCATCGGCATCGGCCATAGCGAATTTTTGCGCACCCAGTTAAGGGCGGCATCGAAACGCGTGAAAATGACGTTGCCTTCGATTTTGGAATCATAGGCAGCGATTTCGGCCATGGCGCAACAGTAAGGTCACGACACGCTCGCGCGCAAGATCGACAATCACATTGGTAGGGAGGGATCTCCGAGCCGTCCGACTCTCCGCGGATTCAACGGACGCCCCGGAGGCGCGTCCCTACCGATGCACGGATTGCAGGCGGGGGTTCTCGATTGTATAGAACCTGCTTTCATCGCAAAGCATGACCCCTACAAGTCGCACGCATCTGGATCACCTCGAGAACCAGAGCATCTTCATTTTTCGCGAGGCTTATCGCGCGTTTAAGAACATCGCGATGCCGTGGTCGATGGGCAAAGACTCAAACGTTTTGATCTGGCTCTCGCTCAAATCTTTTTTTGGGAAGGTGCCATTTCCTGTCTTGCACATCGATACCACTTACGAATTTCCGGAGATGCTCGAATTTCGAGAGTGGGCCACGGCGCATTACAAATTGAATCTCATCGTCAAGATCAACACTGAGGCGCGGGCGCGCGGTGTCGGATACGAAACACACGATCCCGTTACTGTGACGCATGAGCTGAAAACCGTGCCGCTGCAACAGGTGCTGTCCGAGCATAAGTTTGACGCGCTCATTACGGGGATTCGTCGGGACGAAGACCCAACCCGCGCGAAGGAACGCTACTTTTCGCCGCGTAATGCGCAGTTCGAATGGGATTACAAGGATCAACCGCCGGAGTTCTGGGGTCAGTTCGTCGCCACCGCCGGCAAAGGCGAGCACGTTCGCGTGCAACCCCTACTTGATTGGACCGAAGTCGACATCTGGCGCTACATCCAGCGCGAAAAAATTCCCATCCCGAAGATGTACTTCGCGCGCAACGGCAAGCGGTTTCGCTCACTCGGATGCAGTCCGATCACCCTGCCGATTGAGAGCGATGCGGACGACATCGACAAAATCATTGCCGAACTGGACACGACGCGCACGAGCGAGCGAGCAGGGCGTGCGCAGGATCATCACGAGCGCAATGCGATGCAGAAGTTGCGCGCACGCGGATTCCTATGACGAGCGAGCAGGCACAACTCAAGATTGTTTTCGTGGGTCACGTCGATCATGGAAAGTCGACGTTGATCGGTCGGATTTTACACGACACGGAATCGCTCCCGGAAGGAAAGATCGAGCAGGTCAAGAAGGCCTGTCGGGAAGAAGGAATGGATTTTGAGTTCGCTTTCCTTTTGGACGCATTGCTTGAGGAGCAGGAACAAAACGTGACGATCGACACGACGCGAATTCCATTTCGGACCAAGCGTCGTCATTACTCGATTATCGATGCGCCGGGTCACAAGGAATTTTTGAAAAACATGATTACGGGCGCATCGAACGCCGAGGCCGCTGTTCTCGTAATTGCGGCGAGCGAAGGGGTGAGGGAGCAAAGCCGGCGTCACGCTTATCTGCTGAGCTTATTGGGGATCAAGCAGATCATCGTTGTCGTAAACAAAATGGATCTGGCGGAGTATTCGGAAGAGCGCTTTCGCGAGATCAAAACTGAATACCGGAAATTTCTTGTCGATCTTGGCTTGGAGGCACGCTGCTTCGTTCCGGCCTCAGCAAAAACCGGGGAAAATGTCGCGCAGCGAAGTAAAGAGCTGAGTTGGTATCACGGCCCGACAGTGCTCGAAGCACTCGACGGCACCGAACCTAATCCATCACTTGTCGATCTTCCGCTGCGTTTCTGCGTGCAGGACGTTTACCGCTTCGATGAGCGACGTATCATCGCGGGCCGCGTCGAGACCGGGACACTAAGGGTGGGGGATGAATTGGTTTTTTCACCGGCAAATAAAACTTCAACGGTTCACTCGATTGAGCGCTGGAACACGACGGTGAATGGCGAGGCGATCGCCGGAGACTCGATCGGCATTACCCTGACGGAACAAATTTTTGTCGAACGCGGCTCCGTTGCATCGCACCAAACCGAAACGCCGATCGAAACGAATCGATTTCACGGTGACGTTTTTTGGATCGCGCGCGAACCGTTGCGCGTCGGGCGCCCTTACAGCATTCGCCTTGCTACGCAAGACCTGAAATGCCAAGTCGCCTCCATCGAGCAGGTGATGGATTCATCGACGCTCGAAACAAAGGTCGACAAGCGCGAGCAGTTGGAGCGAAACGAAGTGGGCCGGCTTACGATCCAAACGCGCGCGCCGCTCGTGTTAGATAATCATGATCGGATCGCAAACCTCGGCCGCTTCGTGCTGGTCGAGAACGACACAATTTGCGGCGGAGGAATTGTATTCGGCGGCATTTACACCGATCGCAGTGTTGCCAAGAGCAAGAATATTTTCTGGACGGGAGGCAAGATTACACCCACCGCCCGCGCCGTGCAGTTAGGTCACCGCGGCGCGGTTGTTTGGTTCACCGGTTTATCAGGAGCGGGAAAATCGACGATTGCGCAAGCTCTGGAACGTGAATTGTTCAATCGCGGAATGCATACTTACGTGCTGGATGGCGATAATATCCGACACGGACTGAATTCGAACCTTGGCTTTTCACCCGAAGACCGCGTGGAAAACATCCGCCGGGTGAGCGAAGTGGCGAAGTTGATGGCGGACTCCGGTGCGGTGGCAATCACGGCCTTCATTTCTCCGTATCGAGTTGATCGGCGGCGTGCGCGTGAAATCGCGCTCGAAGGCAACGCCGATTTTGTGGAAGTGTTTGTCGATGCGCCGCTGGAAGTGTGTGAAGCGCGCGATCCAAAACAACTCTATAAGAAAGCGCGCGCGGGTCAGATTCGAGAGTTTACCGGCATCGATGCGCCATATGAACCACCGGAAGATGCGGAGATTGTGGTGCGCACAGATAAACAAACGGTGGACGAGTCAACCGCGGCAATTCTCGAACAATTGCTGCCGAGGTTAAAGCAAAATTATGGCAACGAATGAGACCCGTTCCGTTGTCGATCTTACGATCCGGATCGAACGCGAAGATACGCTTTCGATGCGCAAAAAACTTTAGGCGACGCGCGTTGCGAGCCGGCCGCCGTCGTAGCGCTCGCTTGAAAAGTTGACGTGACTGGAACTGATGACGTCGTGCACGATCTTGCCGAGCTCAGCTGCTTCATATGGTTTGGCGATCACGCCACGGAAGCCGAAATCCTGATATCGGCTCATCGTCGCGTCGGTCGCATAGCCGCTCGAGACGATGGCATTCACGGTGGGGTCGATCTCAATTAGTTTTTTCAACGCTTCCTTGCCGCCCATGCCGCCTGGCAAAGTAAGATCGAGAATCACCGCGTGGAAGCGATCTCCGGCTTCAAATCTTTCGCGATAGATATTTACGCCTTCCAGAGCGGTCGCCGCCTGGGTCACTTGGTAGCCGAGATGGGTGAGAGTGAACTCGACCAGCGCTCGAATCGCTTCTTCATCGTCGACGACGAGCACTCGACCTGAGCCTGTAATAGGCTGGGCGAAAGGACCGGTCGATTCAACCGGTAATTCGTGATGGATAGCGGCCGGTAAATAAACCGTGAACGTAGAACCATGATGCACTTCAGATTCCACGGTGATAAGGCCGTTGTGGTTTTTGATGATCGAATAGGTCGTCGCCAGCCCAAGGCCGGTACCTTTCGGCTTGGTAGTGAAATATGGGTCGAAAACCCGTTTCAGATAATCCTCAGGGATGCCGACGCCTGCGTCGCGAATCGCAATGCGAATGTAGTCGCCCGGTAGCAAATCAGGAACAACCGGGGCGGCGGAGGAATTGTAATGAAAGTTATCACAGGACACGCGCAAGGTTCCGCCGTTCGGCATCGCCTGGTCGGCATTTACCACGAGGTTGCCAATGACCTGGCTGATCTGTCCCGGGTCGATTTCCGCGGCCCAGAGGTCGGCGCCGAATGAAAATTCGCTGCGACTGTGACTGCCGCGTAGGGAGAAGCTAACGGTGTCCTGAATCAGTTTGCCAATGGAAGCAGTCTTCTTAATCGGCGCACCGCCACGGGCGAACGTGAGAAGTTGTTGAGCGAGGTCGCGCGCGCGCATCGAGGCGTTCTTTGCGTCCACAAGGCGCGTCGCCATCTCGTCGTCTGGAGGCAAGAGCAAGGAGGCAAGTGAGATATTTCCGATGATGGCGGTAAGAAGGTTATTGAAGTCGTGCGCAATGCCACCTGCCAGCAAACCAAGTTGCTCCAAGGTTTCGGCTTTGCGCCGCTCGGCCTCGTTGCGTTGGCGTTCGGTGATGTCGCGGAAAACGAGAACAACGCCGGTTACTTCATTCTTGTTGTCACGAATGGGCGAGGCGACCTGCTCGATGACATGTTCGCTGCCGTCGCGCGCAGTGAGCGTCGCATTGTCGGGAAGACTTAGCAGAATTGAGTGGGCCTCATTGCGGTAACCGCTTTTCTGTGCGCGGGCTTGGGCAGTCACGTCCATCGCAATATTGAAGACCGATTTCAGCGGTTGACCGACAGCTTCGGATGAGGACCAGCCGCTCAAACGTTCGGCCTCGTTATTCAGCATCAAAATCCGCCCTTGAACATCAGTCGTAATGACTCCGTCGCCGATTGACCGAAGTGTAACTGCGAGACTTTCCTTCTCGGCCGCGATTTCCTTTTCGAAACGCTTGCGTTCTGTGACATCGCGCACCATCGCGACGTAAAGCTTTTGCTGATCAACCTCCATCTGGCTAAGCGAGATTTCGATCGGGAAACTGGTGAGATTGCGGGTACGGCCAAGCGCGAGAGTGGTGGTGCCGGTGCGCTTGGCCATTTGCTCCCATGCAC
>JALYUC010000120.1 GCA_030853965.1 Verrucomicrobiota bacterium
GATCTGGATGGTCATCGTTGCCGCGCGTGCGCTGCCATGAAAAGCGAACGCCATTAATGCGAGCGCACTGAAGAAGGAAATTCGCCGGCGGAAACGTGCTGCGATCACGAGAGTTCTTATAACACAAAAAAAATCCGTGCACCAACGATTTCACGACTCAAACGTCGAACAACTACCGGTCCAACTTCCCCTGCCCTTTTTGCAGCCGGACACGGAAATATTCGATTGTTTTCTTGATCCCTTCGTCGAATTGGACTTTCGGTTCCCAGTCCAAGATCTTTTTCGCCCGGGCAATGTCGGGCTGCCGCACCTTCGGGTCGTCTTCCGGCAATGGTTTGTATTCGATTGTCGATCTTGCCCCGGTGATCCGAATGATTTCATCGGCGAATTGTTTGATCGTCATCTCGCGCGGGTTGCCGATGTTGACTGGATCGTGAAAGTCACTCATCGCGAGCCTGAAGATTCCATCGATTAAATCTGACACGTAACAAAACGAACGCGTCTGCGAACCGTCGCCGAAAACAGTGAGCGGTTCTCCGCTTAAGGCCTGCCCGATGAACGCCGGCACGACGCGTCCGTCGCGAAGGCGCATGCGAGGTCCGTAGGTATTAAAGATGCGCACAATCTTAGTGTCGATCTTATGATAGCGGTGATAGGCCATCGTCATCGCCTCGGCGAAACGTTTGGCCTCATCGTAAACGCCGCGCGGCCCGATCGGGTTGACATTGCCCCAGTAATCTTCCGTTTGCGGATGCACCAGCGGATCGCCGTAGCATTCCGATGTCGATGCAAGAATGAACGACGCCTTTTTGTCCTTGGCCAGCCCGAGCGTGTTGTGCGTGCCGAGCGCGCCCACTTTCAAAGTCGGGATCGGCAATTCCAGATAATCGATTGGGCTAGCCGGCGAAGCAAAATGAAAGACGTAATCGATCTTTTCTTCCGGAACGAAGATGTAATTGGAGACATTGTGTTTGATGAAGCGATAATTTTCGTTGCCGGAGAGATGAGAGATATTTTCGACGTGACCGGTAATGAGATTGTCGATCGCGATCACGCGATGGCCTTCCGCCAGCAACCGATCGGTCAGATGCGAGCCGAGAAAACCGGCACCACCGGTGACGACAGAGACTGACTGCGATTTTTTCTCGGCCATAATCGGTTATCTAATCACTGACTGGCGAATAACTAGCAAGAATTCCGCCGCCAAGGCGGAAGAAACATTTGTCATTGCTTCTGTCGCGGCGGTCTTTGACCGTCTGTCGCACTAAAAATAAATAATGCGACAGTCACAGACCGCCGCTACAAAGTTAAAACCATGCGCATTTTGTCCGGCATACAACCAAGCGGTGTTTTGCACATCGGCAATTATTTCGGCATGATGCGGCCCGCGATCGCGCTGCAAAAGGAAGGCGAAACGTTTTACTTCATCGCCGATTATCACGCCCTCACGAGTGTGCGCGATCCGAAGACGTTGCGCCAAAATTCGAGAAAAGTAGCGCTCGACTTTTTGGCCTGTGGGCTCGACCCGGAACCCGGCGCGCTCTTCAAGCAGAGCGATGTGCCGCAGGTCAGCGAGCTGGCGTGGATTTTATCGACGGTCGCACCGATGGGTTTGCTCGAGCGCGCGCATTCTTACAAAGACAAACTTGCCCGCGGCATGCCGGCCACCGTCGGCTTATTTAGCTATCCCGTGCTTATGGCGGCCGATATTTTGATTTACGACAGCGACGTCGTGCCAGTCGGTAAAGATCAGAAACAACACATCGAAATGACGCGGGATCTCGCCGGCAAAATCAACGAGCAATACGGCCAGGCCGAGCCGGCCAGACAGTTGTTGAAATTGCCCGTGCCGCGCATCCAGGCCGCGACCGAAGTGGTTCCAGGCATAGACGGCCAGAAGATGAGTAAGAGTTATGCCAACACCATCGACATCTTCGGCGACGAGAACGAAACGCGTAAACGTGTCATGAGCATCGTGACCGATTCACAGCCGGTGGAAGCATCGAAAAATCCGGAGAAGTCGACAATCGTTCAGCTCTACTCGCTCTTCGCGTCGAAAGAGGAAATCGCCAAGATGCGGGAAAGATTCCAAAAAGGAGGTACCGGCTATGGCGATTTCAAGAAGGAACTTTTCGAAAAGCTCTGGGAATATTTTTCTCCGATGCGCAAACGACGCCAAGAGATCCTGGCCGACAAATCGTACATCGACAATGTCCTCTCCCGCGGCGCAAAGCGGGCCAACGAAGTCGCCGATCAAGTTATGTCGCGCGTCCGCGCCGCCGTGGGTTTGCGATAAGGCCCTTTGTGGGACCGGCGAGCCGCTTTGGAGCGGTGTTGCTCCAGGCAGCAGCCAGAGCTTCGCGTGTTCTTGCGGCCTTCGCGGTTGGTAAATGCACTTTCGTGTTTCCGCGACGGCCCCACGCGCCTTTAACCGGTTGAAACACATCGGGCTGGGCGCGGACAAAACTCTTTTGTTCTTCGGGTGTCAGTTTTACTACTGCCCAATTTTCGTCCGGATACCCGAGCGTCGCGAAGATTTTGCCGCCCACACGAAAATCTGGATGATTCATGTGCGCGGATTCAACAGCCTCGCGAAAACTTAAAGCGATCTTGCGAAAATCGTCTGCGGTCATGTCAAATCTTAGAACCTCGTCGCGGAAACAAATTCATCTCAATCCGCCCTCGAGCTGCCTCGCATCCCTTGGGTGCTAACAGTCTTCTGCATAACTTAAATGATAACCGCAATACTCTGTCTTTTCGAGAATCTCCCAACCAAGTTGGAATACAACCTACGGCGGATGGAGTCCACAGATAGAGCTTGGAGTAACCCAGTCGTTGGGCTTCATCTATCAGCTTGCCGATAAGTAACCCTCTCCCCGAATAGGTAACGATTCTGAAGCAAGCTTAGTAAAAACTTTGTTTAGCGTATCGTAAAAAGGTGCTTGCCGAAAGCTAGATACACGACTTGAATGGCGCATATGGAACTATCTCTCAAAAGCTTGGAAGAAGCTGTCTCGATCCGCCGGCAAATGGAATCTCTGCAAAGACGTCTCAGTTCGATCTTCGGCGGCTCCTCATCGGGTTCATCACGTCGCACAGGAGGAGGAGGACGTAGAAGAATGTCGGCTGCGACCCGCGCCAAGCTATCTGCCGCCGCCCGGGCTCGCTGGGCGCAAAGAAAAGGGAGCGCTGGTTCTGCTAGGAGAGCTTCACGAAAGAAAAAAAGTGGTGGCCTCACTCCAGCTGGCCGGAGGCGCCTTTCCCAGCTGATGAAGGCGCGCTGGGCCGCAAGACGAAAAAGTGCAGGTGGCAAGAAGTAAGTCTGCCTATATAACGCTTAGGTAGTCCTAAGCTGCTCTCCAATCATACTGACTCGCTTAAGCGAGTTACAGTGAGCTCAGTATCTTAGATCAGTTAGCTTTGGCTGTAGGTAGAGCAGCCGCCCCGTCTTTAAGCTCCGCGAAGATAAGCCGGCCGGCAGTTGTTTGAAGAGCACTTGAAACAATCACGGTAGTAGTCTTTCCCAGATGAGGCCTCGCGTGATTGACCACGATCATTGTGCCGTCGGCAAGGTAGCCCACGGCTTGATGCTGTTCGCGGCCTTCTTTGACCAAATTTAGCTCGATCTCGTCGCCGACAATCACTACGGGACGCAACGCGTGCGTCAGGTCATTAAGATTCAGCGCCGGCACCTGCTGCAGGCGTGCGATCTGACAAAGGGCGTTGTCATTCGTAAGCAAGCGGGCCTGTAAAATTTTGGCCGTCCGCACCAAACGAGCATCAACCGCCGCTTCGCCATCGTCTCCGCTGCTTTCGTGGATGGTTAACTCCACGTCGCGCGCACGCCGGAGTTGATTTAAGATTTCAAGGCCACGCCGGCCGCGCTTTCGCTTAATTGGATCGCGCGAATCGGCCAGGGCTTGTAATTCACCGAGCACAAAACGCGGGACGATCAGCGAACGGCTCAGAAAACCGGTCGCACAAAGCTCTGCGATGCGGCCGTCGATAATGACGTTGGTATCGACAATGAGCGGTTCGCGTTGTGTCGCTTCGCGCGCGAAGCGAACATACGGAATAATGAGCGAGAATTCATCGCGATTGCTTCGCATCGCCAGCATCATGCCGAGATAGCCGAATACGCTGTAAACGATCAACCGCGCCATCCATTGCGTGGTTTCCGATTGATAGTGCAAGACGTCCGAAGCGAGGAGAAGATTCGCGAAAAACAATCCCAGCAAAAGGCCAAACGTCGCCGAGGAAAAGGCGCGCAAAGAAAAACCTTTTAACAGGCGATCGATTAGCACGATCGCGAGGCCTAGAACAATTCCGAGAACAAGGCCTGCCCACGAATTCCCCTGCAACTCGGCCGAAACAAATGCGCCAATCGTCGCGCAAAAGGTAATGAACAATACGCGAAGCAGATTAACGGTAAGCAACGGCGTCATTAACGTCCTTCATTCTGCCGGCGCGGGGTGTTTGGTTTGCGAGCATTCATGTCGATCTTCGCGGCGCTATCGCGATAAAACAACACCCCGTGTGCGCGCAGGTTACTAATGAGCGCGCGCAGATCCTTCGCCAGTTCCTGATCCATCACCAGGGTGGCGAGCAGACCCTTGCCTTGCGTGGCCGATTGAATCAGCTTGCGCGTATCGGCAATTGCATTTTGCAGATCGTCGGCCGCCTTTTTCGCCGAACCCATTGCCGAATCGGCTTTATCGATCACGCCGTCGAGCTTCTTTGAAGATTGCGAAAGCGCGCCGGTCGCCTCGCTCAAATGCTCGATACTCGCTTTCAGGTTCTGCATGTTTTGTGGTGATAAGGCGTCTTGGCTCAAACGCACTGCTGCGGTGTCGATCTTCTGGACGGCTCCGCGAAGGTCCGTGACAAGCGCACCACCTTCACGCGTCAGATCATCGATGCCGGTTTCGCGCGCGCCGCTGACATGGGCGTTCGGTGGCATAAAGGCCTTCGGTTGTCCGGCCGGCATTGTTACGCTGACAAACCGATCGCCGAGCAAGCCGGAACTTCCGACCATAAATTTGCTGCCGTCAGGAATTTTGACGTAATCGTAAATTTTCAACGGGACTTCCACGCCGTTCCCTTCGCGAACCAGCCGCGGGCCACCTGAGACTTTGCCGATCTTCGCGCCCGCCAGTAAAACATCCGAACCTTTTAGCAGTCCGCTTGCGTCAGAGAAGCGCACGGTAAGCGCGTAGTAATTCTTGAAGCCTTCACCCAGCCGGCCGAACTGCACGACGAGCGCGCCTAGCATCGCCAGTCCGACAAAAACAAACGCGCCAACCTTGAACTCCAAACCTCGTTCGTGCTGCGTCATCAGTATTTAACTCTCAGCTTGCAACGCTGAACTCTCAACTCCGTTCCGGCGTTCTTCTTCCGAACGACCCAGTAAAAAATCTTGCAGAATCGGGTCCTTCGTTTGCTGAAGCTCGCTCGGTGGGCCGTGAAAATAAATTCGGCCCTCGTGCAAATACGCAATGTGATCGGCCACATGAAACGCGCTCTTCATGTCATGCGTAACCACGATACTGGTCATTCCAAAACGTTCCTGAAGCCTGCGAATCAGTCGATTGATGCTGTCGGACACAATCGGGTCGAGCCCCGAAGTCGGCTCATCATACAGCACGCATTTGGGTCGCCGAATGATGGACCGGGCGAGGCCGACGCGTTTTTTCATTCCCCCGCTTAGACTAACGGGCATTTTTTTCTGCTGCCCCTCGAGCTCGACCACGTCGAGCATCTCACGCACTTTTTCTCGCATAACCTTCGGGTTGCGCTCGCCCGCCTCGCGTAAGGGAAACGCGATATTTTCTTCCACCGTCATCGAATCAAAAAGCGCGGCACCTTGAAAAAGAATACCGATTTTTTGCCGGATCGCTCCAAGCCGGCGCTCACTCAGGCCGATGATGTTCTTGCCTTCGACCCAAATCTCGCCGGTATCCGGCTGCATCAGTCCGACGAGATGCTTGAGCAAAACACTCTTGCCGCCGCCACTGCGGCCAATGATCGCGAGCGTCTCACCCAATGCGACGTCAAGATCGACTCCGCGCAATATTTCCTGGCGCCCGATTTGTTTCGCAAGGCCGCGCACCGCAATCATCGGACCGGCGTATGAATCCGGCGACGCGGCCGTCATCACTGGTGACGTAGGAACATGGATCATTGAATCTCGTTAACGTCCAATGCCGAACGCACAACGTCTAACGGCGAATGATTATTGATAGCCGGCCGGGTAAATGATGTTGAGGAGCATCGTGAGAAAGAAATTGGAAATCAGGACGGCAAGCGATGAATTGACCACCGCTTCGGTGGTGGCCCGACCGACGCCGACCGCACCCTCGCGCGCGGTCAATCCTTTATGGCAACTGATGAACACGATGAGTATCCCAAAACAGAAAGCTTTCGACAGGCCCATAATGATGTCGCGATTCAAGGTCCAACGAACCATGTTCGCCATATAATAGGTGCCGTTGATTTCGAGCATAAAGATGGCGATGAGATATCCGACACCGATTCCGAACGCGATGCATTCCGCCACCAGCAATGGCATCGAGATCATCATGGCAAGCGCTCGCGGTACAACCAGGTAATCGACCGGATAAACCGCGAGTGCGCGCAACGCATCAATCTGCTCGGTCACTTTCATCGTCCCGATTTCAGCCGACATCGCTGCGCCGACCCGCCCTGTCACCATCAGCGCCGTCAGGACCGGGCCCAGCTCACGGCAAATCGCAACCGAAACCACCGCGCCCACAGCCGATCCCATCCCAAGTTTATTGAATTGGAAATATGTCTGAGCTGTAAAAACGGCACCGGTAAAACCACCGGTGATGACCACCACCGATTGCGAGAGCAATCCGATCTCGACGATTTGATTTAAAAACAATTTCCAACGCAACTTGTGAGTAAAGATCGAGCGAAACGTGTCCGCCGCCAGCAACACGATCTCACCTAGATATTGAAAGAAAGAGAGAAGCGCGGCCCCGAGGGCATTGAATAATCGATCGACCATTTGGAGTAACCGCAGCTGCGGCTGGCTTAAACGCCCAAGGGCTGTGTCTTAGTTTTCGGACGGAGCTCTGGCGGGATTGCGCCGATGAACCTGGGATCGAGATCGAGCTTGCGGAAAATTGCACGGATTTCGCGAAAAGTGATCGTTGGCTCGTCCAGCTCCAGGTAAACAAGGTCGTGATTGCTGTCGACCTTGTAACGCAAACCCGCGATGGCCTCCAGCTCGTGCTCAAGTTCCAGGATTTTTCTCAGGTCTCGGACGCCAGACGCATACACCTCCAGTTCGATCATTGCGGAAAGTTTACGAACGCGGCACCACGATGCAAAAGCATTATCTTGCGCGCGATCGGCCGCCGCGGTCCACAGCTGGGGTTTGCGCGGCGCGCGGAGATGAGTAGATGTCGATATTGACGATTGTCGATCTTACGGATGAAACGCGCGGCTGGTTATTTGTTGTCGCTTGAGCTTTTGCTGATCACGGCCTTTCTGACCGGTTGCGAAACGATGCCGGATGGAATCCAGCAATCAAAAGTGGCCATGACGCAACGCATCGCGTTAGAACCACCCGGCGATTATTATATAGGCAGGCGTTATTTCAAAGCGTACTTCAAGTTTTGGGGATATGTGAGACGACCAGGTCAGCCCTGGAGCACGGCGAAGCTCGTTATGCTGAATGAAAAAGAAAAACTCGCGCCGGATCGCCAGCAACTAAGTTTCGGCAGCGACAACAACTACGAATATAGGCTCTACGGCTTTTTCAGCGGCCAGACAGTCTACGAACCGGCCAGCAACGGTTTTTATCCCGAGTTCGTGTTGAAACGTTACGAACTGGTCTCGACGAATCCGTTGCCGATCTTCAGAAGTCAAGTCAGCGGCCAAGCGCAAGCGGCCCAGACCCGCACATCAATCGAAAGGCCGGAGTAAACAAATTGGCCGTGCACAGCCCGCGCGATTCACTCGCGGAGGAGTTTTTGCGTTATCTCGCGGTCGAGCGGAACGCCTCGCCGCGAACCTTAAAAGCCTACCGGCAAGCGCTGGAGGGATTTCGCGCGGCTAACGAAACGCCGTGGAAGAAATGCACGTCCGATGATTTTCGCGATTATCTCTTTGCAATTACGAAGCGCGGTCAGGCGCGCTCCTACGTTCGCCTGCAATTTTCCGCATTACGTGGATTCTACAAATTTCTGGTCGACCGAAAACGACTGCGACGAGATCCAGTGCGGGAGCTGCAACTGCCGAAGATCGACAAGAAACTCCCGATTGTCCTCACTCGACTCCAGATCGATGAGTTGCTCGGCGCGCCGTTGACGTTCGCGAAGAATCGGGCCGCGCCCATCTGGATGCCATTGCGCGATGTCGCGATCATGGAGCTTTTTTACAGCAGTGGTTTGCGGCTGAGCGAATTGGCAACGCTCGACGTGGCCGATGTCGATCTTTACACAGAATCCGTGCGCGTTTTCGGTAAAGGCCGTAAAGAGCGCGTGTGTCCCGTCGGGATACCTGCACTTGAAGCGATTTCGCGTTATCGTTCTGCTGCGAATGCGCATTCCGGCCCCCTGTTTATCAATAAGGGGCGCAAAAGAATCTCGCCGCGCTCGATCTGGCTGATTTTGAAGCGGTACCTGCGACACACATCGATTCCGATTTCAATCAGTCCCCACAAACTGCGGCACAGTTTTGCAACGCACCTGCTCGATCGCGGGGCCGATCTGCGCAGCGTGCAAGCTTTGCTTGGCCACGCCAGTCTTTCAACAACCCAGATTTACACGCACGTAACTACTGAGCGATTGAAGAAAGCTTACGCGGACGCCCACCCGCGCGCGTAAGATCGACAGGGTTAACTCGCGCTGGCGGCGGCGCTGCCTTGCGGCTCGGGCGCATGAAATACCAGTTTTCCATCCGCGGCGCCGACATGAACGGTGTCACCGGCTTTAACGTTGCCGCGCAAGAGTTCTTCCGCTAACGGATCTTCGAGGTGACGCTCCACTGCTCGGCGCATGGGACGAGCGCCATACATCGGATCGTAGCCTTTCTCGATGAGAAATTCTTTTGCGCTGTCCTCGAGATAAATCTGAACCTCCTTGGCTTTGACACGCTGCAATACCTTGTCGACTTCCAGTTCCACGATTTTCATCAGGTCCTGTTTGGTCAGCTGGTGGAAAACAATGATATCGTCGAGGCGATTGATAAATTCCGGTTTGAAGACTTTCTTCGCCTCTTCGAGAAGCTTGTCCCGCATCGCGTCGTACTCGTGTTCGCCCAATGGCTTTACCGCGCCAAATCCCATGGTCGTCTGACGCTTCAGGGTCTCCGCTCCCACGTTCGATGTCATGATAATAATTGTGTTCCGGAAATCGATCTTCCGCCCTAATGAGTCGGTAATTTTTCCATCTTCGAGAATTTGCAGCAGCAGGTGCATCACATCGGGATGCGCCTTTTCAATTTCATCGAAAAGGACGACCGAGTATGGGCGGCGGCGCACGGCTTCGGAAAGTTGTCCACCTTCCTCATAACCGACGTAACCCGGCGGCGATCCAATCAAACGCGACGCCGTAAACTTTTCCATGTACTCGGACATGTCGATCTGAATAAGAGCGTCCCGGTCACCGAACATGAACTCGGCGAGTTTCTGGGCGAGAAATGTTTTCCCGACGCCAGTGGGTCCGAGAAAGATGAATGAACCAATCGGGCGTCGCGGATCTTTTAAATCGGCCCGGCTTCGGCGCAAAGCTTTCGAGATGGCTATAACCGCTTCATCCTGACCGATCACTTTCCTTTTCAGCTCTTCCTCCATCTTGAGAAGCTTCTCAGTTTCCGCCTGCTCCATGCGCTGCAACGGAACGCCGGTGACCTTCGAGATGATGTGCATCATGTCGTCGCCGGTCACGATCACTTCCTTCTCTTCGCGCTCCTCGCGCCACTTAGTCAAAATGGAATCAAGCTTCTCCTTCGTTTGCTTTTCCTTATCGCGCAGTGAAGCCGCCTTTTCGAAATCCTGAGCTTTGATGGCCGCCTCTTTTTCAACGCGAATCTCTTCGATCTCTTTTTCGATCTCCTTGACGTCGGGCGGGCGAGTCATGGCGTTGATGCGCGCCCGCGCGCCGGCTTCGTCCATTACATCAATCGCCTTATCCGGGAGAAAACGCCCTGTGATATAACGCTCGGAAAATTTCACCGCAGTTTCGAGCGATTCGTCGGTCAGCTTCGCTTTGTGATGCGCTTCGTATTTCGGGCGCAGACCTTTCAGGATCTGGATCGCTTCTTCGACCGTAGGCGCATCCACTTTGATCGTTTGAAAGCGTCGCTCAAGCGCCGCGTCCTTCTCGATGTATTTGCGATACTCGTTCATCGTCGTGGCGCCAACGCATTGCAACTCGCCGCGGCTCAGCGCCGGCTTGATGATGTTCGAGGCATCCATCGCCCCTTCCGCCGAGCCCGCGCCGACGATGGTATGCAGCTCGTCAATAAAAAGGATGACGTTTTTCGAGCGCCGGATTTCATCCATCACTGCTTTGATACGCTCCTCAAATTGCCCGCGGTATTTTGTTCCGGCGACCATGAGCGCGAGGTCTAGAGTAACCACCCGCTTCTCGTGCAATAGTTCCGGCACGTTGCCGTTGGCAATCTCTTGCGCAAGACCTTCAGCGATCGCCGTCTTCCCGACGCCCGCCTCACCGATTAAGACCGGATTGTTCTTCGTGCGACGGCAAAGCACTTGAATAACGCGCTCGATCTCGTTGCGGCGCCCGATCACTGGATCAAGCTCGTTTTTCTTAGCCAGTTCTGTCAGGTCGCGGCCAAAGGCACGCAGCGCCGGAGTTTTGATATCCTTTTTCGATGTTGGTTCGCCGGCTCCCTCCTCTGCTTCCGCCGGCGTAAAGTTCGGATCGAGTTCTTTTTGAATTTCAGTCTTCGTGCGCTCGATGTCGACCTCTAGGCTGCGGAGCACGCGGGCCGCCACGCCCTCGCCTTCTTTCAAAAGCCCGAGCAAAATATGTTCGGTGCCGACGTAGGAATGATTCAGTGCCTTCGCCTCCTTGCCCGCGAGCGCCAACACTTTTTTCACACGCGGCGTGTAGGGAATGTTGCCGACCATTTTCGTTTCCGGGCCGGAGCCAACCTGCTTTTCCACTTCCATCCGCACCGTCTCCAGATCGAGCCCCATCTTTTGCAAAACGTTCACCGCCACGCCCTGCCCCAGCTTGATTAAGCCCAGGAGAAGATGCTCCGTACCGACGTAATTGTGATTGAACCGGTCGGCCTCTTTTCGAGCGAGAGCCAGGACCTGTTGCGCGCGGGGGGTAAAATTATTCATTGTTAGTGGCGGGAGTGGCACCATTGCCCGACTCGCTCGCCAGTTTACTAATATCAGGTTTAGGGAAGACTTTCAAACGCTCGCGAATAATTTGCGCACGGAGATGGTCTCGCTCTTCGGCGTTTAGCTTCTGCTCGGAGCTTTTCTGAAGGTGCGCCGGTTGCGTATCGATGAACAATTCGTCGATCGGCAAACGCCGGTCCTCCGGGAATGTGCCAAGATCGACACCGAGCTTTATGATGGACAATAAATTGAGCGCTTCCTTCGAACTCATGGCATGTGCAAAAGTAAGCACGCCATAGGCGCGACCGATCTGGTCCCAAAGCGTGTTCGATTTTTTCTGAATCAAAACCTGCCGGGCATCGTGTTCCTTTTCAATGATCGTTTCGATGACCTTGGTCAATCGACTGATAATCTCATCCTCCTTTTCGCCGAGCGTGGTTTGATTGGAGATTTGAAATAGATTTCCCATTGCCTCAGTGCCTTCCCCGTAAAGACCGCGGACGGCGAGGCCGATTTTGCTAACCGCCTGAATGACCTGATTGATCAACTCACTCAAGACCAGGCCGGGCAGATGTAACATGGCGGAAGCGCGCATTCCGGTGCCTACATTCGTGGGGCACGCGGTCAGATAGCCGAGACGTTGATCGTAGGCGAACTCCAGTTTGTTCTCCAGTGCACTGTCGATCTTGTCGACTAGTTTGAAGGCTTGCTTCAATTGCAACCCGGAACGGATCGATTGCATTCGCAAATGATCTTCTTCGTTAAGCATGATGCTGAGTGTTTGCCGGCGGTTCATCACCACCGCGCTCCCTACGCCTTTTGCAGCATGCTCACGACTAATTAGATGCCGCTCGACCAGTACTTGTTTTTCCAGCGCCGAAAGGTCCTGCAGCAATTCGGAAAATGAATCCTGCATTTCCGGGAGTTCCTCCACCCGCGGCTTGATCAGCTCAAGGATGGCGGTGCGCTCGGCTTTTTTTGCCCATCCGGGGAATGCGCGATCACGCACGTTGCGCGCTAGTCGCACCCGGCTGCTGATCACTATCTGGTGATGCGGGCCTTCGCCACGCAGCCATTCTCCGGCGGTCGAGATGACATTGGAGAATTTCACGTTAATTCGCGAGTTCGTGTTCGAGTTGTTTGATCTGGTCGCGCAATGACGCAGCCGTCTCGTAATTTTCTTCCGCTACGGCCTTTTCGAGGTTCTCGGTCAACGTCCGCATCCGATCGCTCAATTCTAGCTCGCGATAGGCACGTTGCGGTAGTTTGCCCACGTGCTCCGTGCCTTTGTGCATCGCTTTAAGCAAGGTGTTCAGTCCCTCCGCGAACGTAAGGTAACATTTGCTGCATCCTAGCCGTCCCGTCTTTTTGAAATCCGCCTGTGTGTATCCACAGACCGGGCACCTCTGGGTAGGAGCCCCTTTCTCTATTTCTTCGGCCGCGCCAATTCCGAGCAACAAATCGGCGAGCGCGAAACCGGTAGGATCCTGGACGCCTTTTTCCTTCGAACAAGCGTCGCACAGATTCACTTTCTGCATTTTGCCCTCTAGAATTTGCGTCAGGAAAACTGTCGCATCATTGCATTTACAAACGTCGCACAACATCTCTGTAATTATTAGACCTCTGAGTGCGTTAAAAATTCAACCCTCTACTTCCGTTGAGCACCTTCCACGCCGAATGCGTCTCGACCGCTTTATGAATAAATCGGCGTCCCGGTTTCGCGCGTTACCTCACGGAATCTCGCGATCATACGTGCACTGATCGGTCCCGGTTTACCATCTCCGATATGGCGTCCGTCCACCTTAATCACTGGAATTACTTCTGCCGCCGTGCCGGTCAGAAAGCATTCATCCGCGATAAACACATCGTGCCGCGTGATGTCTACCTCCGAGATTTTCATGCCAAACTCCGCTGCAATTTCAAATGCAACTGAGCGCGTAATTCCGCGCAACGCGCCGGCCGTTATTGGGGGCGTGAAAATCTGACCATGCTTAATAATGAAAACGTTGTCGGCTGTGCACTCCGCCACATTACCAGCATCGTTCAACATGAGCGCTTCGTCGGCGTTCGCGAGATTCGCTTCAATCCGAGCCATCACATTGTTCAAATAATTGAGGGACTTGACGGCGGGATTAAGCGCACCTGGATTTGTGCGTCGCGTCGCGCACGTGACCACCGTGAGGCCGTTCTGATAAACCGAATCCGGATACAGTGCGATTGTTGCCGTAATGATAATCACGCTCGGCCGTTTACATTGCGCCGGGTTTAAACCCAGATTGCCGATGCCGCGGGTGACGAGCAAACGAATGTAACCTTCGCGCAAATCATTTTCGCGAATTGTCTCGAGTAATGCCTCGGTCATTTCTCGAATCGACATCGGAATTTCGAGACAGATCGAGCGTGCCGAATCCCAAAGGCGTTCCAGGTGCTGCTCTAACCGAAAGACTCGGCCGTTGTAGAAGCGGATACCTTCGAAAATTCCGTCGCCGTAAAGCAAACCGTGATCGAACACCGAAACTTTCGCGTCGGCTTCCGAAAAAAACTGTCCGTCGATGTAAATCTTCGAGTCTTTCGCAATTGACGCACTTGAAGTGCTTCCGCGCTTTTCGTTCACCGGTTTGACCGCGCGTTTTGCTGTGGTCTCACGTGTTTGTGGTTCATCCAACACCGTCTCGCTATCAGTGGTTTTCATAATCGCGAGAAAAATCTCCGTGCTTCCTAGCGCAATGCAAGCAGCAGGTTAAAAAAGTGAAAACGTCAAATTGTTATGCAGTAGCTCATTTAACGACTCAACTCTTCAGCAACACACCATCTTTAATGTGCAGTTGCCGATCGCCACGTGCCGCGAGGTCCGTGTCGTGCGTAACGACGAGCAAGGTCTTGCTCCGTTCGCGCGCCAGCTTCAATAAAAGATCGACAATGTCATCACCGGTCTTTGAATCGAGATTTCCCGTCGGTTCATCGGCAAAGATAATGTCGGGGTCATTTGTCAAAGCGCGCGCGATCGCAACGCGTTGCTGTTCGCCTCCGGAAAGTTCCGCCGGCAAATGGTTCATCCGTTCAGCCAAGCCAACCGCTTCCAAACTTTTCGAAGCGGTTTCTTTTGTCGATCTTCCGCCGATCATTCCGGGCAGCGTTACATTTTCGAGCGCGGTTAGTTCCGGAAGAAGAAAATAACCCTGGAAAACAAAACCCATCTTCGTGTTGCGGAAACGCGCCTGCGAAACAGAGCTGCCGTTGTAAAGGTTGCGTCCTTCGAATTCAACTACACCGGATTCCGGCCGTTCGAGACCGGCCAGCGTGTACATCAACGTCGTTTTGCCCGCGCCGGAGGCACCACAGATGAAAATCGTTTCACCGCGCTGGATCTCGATGGAAATCCCGCGCAGGACCTCGATCCGACGCGGGCCGAGGCGAAAAGATTGGTGCAAGTCTCGCGCGACCAGTTGCGGCTCCATGGCTTGGTTTATCTCACGCTAAGATCGACATGTTGCAAGACTTGTCCTGAGGCCGCCTGTAATGGATCGGCCTCCCGCCGCACGGAAGAAACCAACGTGCCTGTCATTCCGAGCGAAGCGAGGAAACTCACGCTCGAAATAAGGGCCACGCGTGTTCGCGGATGCGCCATGAGCCTGCGCGAGATCCTTCGCTACGCTCAGGATGACAACTCCATTACAACATCGCCATCTTCGTACGCACAAAAGCCGCCACCGGATAAAACCCGTGGCGGCTTTCGGTTAGTTAAACTTTCCTTTTACGAAAACCCCAGCGATTCCAGCGTCGGCTCATCGATCGCAGCGGTTGTGTAAAGTCCGTGGTCAGCCTGATATCTCGCAAGTGCCGCGCGGGTCAGCGGTCCAAGCAATCCATCCACCTCCCCTTCGTAGTAACCTTGCTCTTGCAGCGCCGCCTGCACGTTTGCTACCACCTGACCGGGATCCAGATCGTTGTAAGCGTAGATCGGCCCATCATAGACAAAGGTGGCCGTTGGCTCATAACCCCACGCTGGGTACCACCACCCCGTGTTCCAATAATACCAACCGCCACCGATGAAGACGATGCGGTTGTGATTTTTCTTCCACCACCATTTGTCATGCCATTGAGCATTGTAGTTCTTGAAGGCTTGATACTTCTTGCCCTGCCATTTTTCGCTACCCTCGATGTGATGGTTCTCTTTGAACTTAACTGCCTCGATTTTGGTGGAGCCATTGTTTTGCACGTTGAAGTGCTTCACGTGCATTTTCCCGACATGCGTATTCGACTGCGCAGCTGGCAGATTGCTCTGTGCCGCGCCCTCGCTGTCAGCCTTAATCTTGGTTTTTCCGTGGCCCGAAGCGTTTTTGTTCTTCAGGTGAGGAGTCCCGTCGGCTGAATTGTAAAGCCCCGTGTTTGCGGAAGTATGCGTCCCTGGCTGTGTCTGCAATCGTGCAGCTGCACCCCCACCCACCCGATGTTTGGCGGGTTTGATCACCTGTTGCTGCTGGACTTGCTGTTGCTGAGCTTGGTTTGCTTGTTTCTTCTTATGCTTGTCCAGATCGGCCGCAGCGGCGACCGATACCAGCGCCAGACAGCATGTTAAAACTAGAATTGATTTCATAAATGTTTTCCTTCTTGAGTTGTTAGACAGCTTCGACTCGTGCTTATTCAACACCTCGACTCCCCTGACGTTGCTCTCTCCCCCGATAAAAACAAGAGCCGCACGATGAATTCACCGTGCGGCTCCGCAATGTGTTTATCGATCCTACGACAGGCCCAGCGTCGAGAGCGTCGGCTCGTCGATTGCCGAAGTAATCGCCAATCCGTGATCGACTTGGAAAGCTGCAATTCCCCGCCGGGTATCCGGACCGAGGATGCCGTCAACTGCTCCATAATAGTACCCGTCGCGCTGCAGTTGAAGCTGCACGTCTACGATTACCTGGTCGGGCGTTAAGTCCGCGCTTCCGCAGTAGATTGGCCCGTCAAAGGGATAGTACGAGTAGTATGGATCGTAACCCCAGGCCGGATACCAGAAACCGAGGTTCCAGTAATACCAGCCGCCGCTTACGAAGACTATGCGCGAGCAGTGGTTTCTCCACCAGCCGCGATTGTGCGACTCACGGCGGTAATTGCGAAAGGCCGCGTAGTTTTGGCCACGGAAGCGTTCGCCTCGCCAATTGTTAACAATCGTGCCATTCCTCTGGCGGTTAGTATTTAGGTTCCGATTGCCGCCGAGGTTTCTCTCGCGATTGAATGCGGCATTGTTGGTGTGATTGATTTCCTGTCCATGGTTAACGGCCACGTGATTGCGACCACGGATTCTCGCGTTACTCGCGCTGAGATTTTGCGAAGTGTGAATCGGCGCACGCTGGACATTGTTCCGATGAATAACCGCGTTCGAGCTGTTCAGCCGCGCCACATTATTGGTGTGCTGATGAAGCCGAGTTGCCGAAAAACTGCGCTGCGTATTGACCCGGTTTGAGTGGATCATCGCTCGACTGTAGCTATGTGGTGTCGCGCGTTGAACGGCCACTGCGCGCTGTGCCTTGCCATGAGATTGACGCTTCTGCGCGCCCCACGCCGTCACCGTTAACGCGAGACTCCCAATACATATTGATAATAGAATTCGTTTCATAATCTTTCCTTACTCTTCCTGATAAGTTTGGACACTGTCGTGTCAGAATTATTCAACCTGATTAATTATTGATTGAACCCCACTCCGTCGCAGGAGTTGTGGTCAGCGATTTTGCTGACGCACCGCTTCGAAAAGCACAATCGCCACCGCCGTCGCCAGGTTGAGGCTCCGTGTTCCGCACATCGGGATAGTGAGGCAGTTGTCGCCGTTATCTTTGAGTAAACTTTCCGGAAGACCCTTTGTTTCGCGCCCGAAAACCAGGAAATCATTCCCGTTGAACCGCACGTCGTAATAAGCGCGCCCGGTTTTGGTGGTAAGAAAGAAATATCGAGCGTCCGGCGTTTGTGCGCTCTGCAGTTCGCCGAGCGAATCCCAAATTCGTACTTCGACTTCTTCCCAATAATCCAAGCCGGCCCGCTTCAGTTCCCGATCGTCCAGAGAAAATCCGAAAGGCTTCACCAAATGCAGTGTCGACTTTGTGGCTAGACAGAGCCGCCCGATGTTCCCCGTATTCGGCGGAATTTCCGGCTCAACTAAAACAACGTTGAACACAAGGTTTCAACCGCGGATTACGCGGATGTCACGGATGCAGAAGATCAATGAGAAACCTATCTTCCTGCTTTCCTGATTCTAGTTGTTGTTTCTTGGATTCATGGCTTCAAGGTTTCCCATCACTCTAAATCCGTGTAATCCGCGGTTAACTCTTCAGCTTACCCGCGACGACCTTCTCCAGCTTCACGATGTCGGCTGCGAATTTGCGAATGCCTTCCGATGTTTTCTCTGTCGCCATCGCATTCTCATTCAACAGCCAGCGAAACTTCCTCTCGTCGAGCTCGAGCTTGTCGATCTTAGCGGCGTTTGCCTTTTCCGGAGCAAGCTTGCGCTCGACCGGCTCAAACGACTCGGAGAGTTCTTTCATCAACTCCGGACTAATGGTCAGCGCATCGCAACCGGCCAGCTCCAGAATTTGGCTGATGTTACGGAAGCTCGCCCCCATCACTTCGGTCTTATATCCGAACTTCTTGTAGTAGGTGTAAATCTCCTGGACCGACTGCACGCCCGGATCCTCCGGCCCCGTGTAATCGCGTTTGTCGTGCGCTTTATACCAATCGTAAATTCGGCCGACGAACGGCGAGATCAATTGCACCTTCGCTTCGGCACAGCGCACTGCCTGGGGCAGCGAAAACATCAGCGTAAGGTTGCATTTGATTCCTTCCTTCTGAAGTTGTTCAGCCGCGTTGATTCCTTCCCACGTCGAAGCAATTTTGATCAACACGCGTTCGCGCGGAATTTTTCGCTCTTCGTAAAGCTTGATCAATTGTCGCGCTTTGTCGATCGAGCCTGCGGTGTCAAATGAGTAGCGCGCATCCGTTTCGGTGGAAACACGGCCGGGCACAATCTTTAAAATTTCAGAGCCGAATTTTACGAGCAAGTGTTCGATGATGTCTTCGATCTGCGCCGCGCCGCTCAGTCCGGATTTTTTTCGATCGGCAATTACCTCATCGAGCAAAGGCGCGTAGTTCTCCTTTTGCGTGGCCGCATAAATCAAACTCGGATTGGTCGTCGCGTCCTGCGGCTTAAAATCCTTGATCGATTCGAAGTCGCCCGTGTCGGCAACGACTTTTGTGAATTTCTTGATCTGCTCGAGCTGGTTCAGACCGGTTTCAGCTTTCTTCTCTTCGGCGACAGCGGTGCTCATGATATTAAATCCTTCGTAAGGTTTGAATCGACCAGTTCGGCGACCCGCGCTCTAGCGTAATGCCCGATTATAAGATCGACAATCACAAACTGACGTTCCGAAGTGAAGTGCGCGTTTGATTAACACGCGGCCGTTATGTTTTCA
This sequence comes from Verrucomicrobiota bacterium, assembly GCA_030853965.1. GTDB lineage: Bacteria > Verrucomicrobiota > Verrucomicrobiia > Chthoniobacterales > UBA10450 > JALYUC01. The sequence continues at coordinate 18,802 of JALYUC010000120.1, forward strand.
GGATCGCATCGATGCGATAGAGTTCATCTTCCGAGAACTTGAGATTTTCGAGGGCGCGCACGTTTTCTTCTACTTGTTGGACCTCCGACGCGCCGATAAGCACGGTCGTGATTTCCGGGCGGCGTAAGACCCATGCTAGCGCCATTTGCGGCAAACTCTGCTCCCGCATTTTGGCGAACTCGCTTAACTTGCGGATCTTGTCGCGCACCACTGATGTAATTCGTGCGCGCTGCTCTTCTGTCCACGTCTTTGCGGCACGCGATTCCTCCGGAAATCCCTCCAGGTATTTGTCGCTGAGCAAACCTTGAGCAAGCGGCGAGAACGCCGCTACGCCACAACCCGCATTGCGCGCCGAGGGAAGAAGCTCGGCTTCAATCCGACGATTCAACAAATTGTAACCCGACTGCGCGATAACAATCGGCGCCAGATGAAAATGTCGGACGACGCCAACCGCTTCTTCCAGCAGTTCACCGGCGTAATTGCTCACTCCTACGTAAAGCGCTTTCCCGTCACGCACGACTTGATCCAGCGCGCTGAGCGTTTCCTCCAAAGGAGTCTCGGGATCAGGACGGTGCGCGTAAAAAATGTCGATATACTCAAGACCAAGCCGCTGGAGCGATTGATCGATGCTCGTGAGAAGGGATTTGCGCGAGCAGCCCTGGCCGTGCGCGCCAGACCACATCGGGAAACCCGCTTTGGTTGAAACGATCAGCTCTTCGCGCGGCATCTCGGCCAAAATGCGGCCGACGATAGCTTCCGCATTACCCGGTGGCCTGCCGTAGGTATTCGCCAGATCGAAGTGGGTTATTCCCAAATTGAATGCGCGGAAGATGCATTCGCGAGAAATTTCCGGGCTGCGATAGCCGCCGAAAGTTTCCCACGCTCCGAGTGAGATGGCTGGCAGCTTCAATCCTGAGGTCCCGCATTGGCGATACGGCATCCGGTCATAACGCGTTGGGTCGACGGAAAACTTATGGCGGTCACGCTGAACCGGCTTTACGCCAAAGGGCGCACGTCGAATAATCTCGGCCACGGGTTAAGCCGAGACGACCGGACGCGCTTCGGCTGCGCGTTTTGAGCCTAGCGCATGCCGCACAAAATTGTTTCCGAGCTCCCACATTGGCCCGGGAAATTTCCGGCATTCCGTCAGGACGTCATCGAGAGCGCACACAAACAAGTCGATCTCGCGCTCGCCTATAATGAGCGGCGGCAAAATCTTTACCACGTCCATAGCGTGTCCGGCTACTTGCGTGAGAATGCGATGCTTGCCCAGCATTTGCGTCACCACCATTTGCGCGAAGAGCACCTTGTCGATCTTGTGCAAAAACTTCCACGCCATTTTCAGTTTGAATTCCTGCGGCTCGTGAAATTCAATCGCGATCATAAGCCCCTTGCCGCGCACTTCCTTGATGAAGGAATGTTTCGCGCGCAACATGTCGATCTTCTGCATGAGCAGCGCGCCCATGTGCGCGGAATTTTCGATCAACTTTTCCGAATCGATGACTTCGAGCGATGCGAGACCGCACGCCATTGCCAGATTGTTGCGTCCGAAAGTGGTCGAATGGACCACACAACGGTCCATTCGGCTGAACGTCTTTTGGTAAATCTCGCGCCGCGTCACGATCGCGCCGCACGGCACGTAACCGCCGCTCAAAGTCTTGGCCAGCGTGATGATGTCGGGCTCAAGATTCCAAAGCTCAAAGCCAAACATCCTGCCGGTGCGTCCAAGACCAGTCTGCACTTCATCGGAAATGAGCAGCGTCCCGTACTTGCGGCAAAGCTCCTGCGCACGAACAAAAAAATCGGTCTTCGGCGACTTGCAGCCTTTGCCCTGAACTGTCTCGATCACGAACGCCGCCACCTCGCGCGAAGACAATTGTCGATCTAACGCCTCGACATCGTCGAGCGGCACGCGCGCGTCGAATCCCTCCATCAAGGGACCGAAGCCTTCAGTGAAACTTTCGCACCCCATCAGCGAGAGCGATCCGAGGCTTAAGCCATGAAACGCGTTTTCAAGCGAAACCACGCGTTTTCGTCCGGTCGCCGCGCGCGCAAATTTCAACGCCCCTTCCATCGCTTCCGTGCCCGAGTTGCAAAAGAAAACGGCGTCGAGATGCGGCGGCGTTCGCTTCGTCAGCGCCTCGGCCAACAACCCGCTCAAAAGGGAGCAATCCATTTGCACCATGTTCGGCAGATCAAGATCGAGCACGTCGCGGATTGCCTGTTTCACCACCGGATGGTTGCGCCCGATATTAAAGACGCTGTAGCCGCTCAAAAAATCGAGGTACGCGGCATTATCCATGTCATAGAGATATGCGCCTTCGGCTCGCGCGTAGACTTTGTCGAAACCGATTACGCGCTGCGCCGCGACCAGCGTGCGATTGATATGCCGGTCGTGCAGCTGGTAATTCTCACCCAGCCGGGCAGCCACGATTTCCTTCAAGTCAAAAGCCACGGCGCAATGTTCTGCGATTTGCCTCCGAAACGCAAACGCACGCTGCCTTACGGCTTCCAATCCTTCGAACGTATCGAAAACGATGGATGCAAGATCGACAACAAAAACCGCGGGATCGACCTGCGATCCCACGGCTTTCGAATTCTGGCAGGAACAGCCTGCCTTAGGCGGAATTAATCGTCCACCTGAACGTGCTCAACCACCCGCCTCTCGCCCGTGCCGGTGTAATAAACACGGACCTTTTGGCCGGACCGCAGCGGCGCCGTCACGATCTTGCCCGCGCCATCGACAATCCGTGCGGCCGTTCCGAGCGCGAAACTGACCGGACCTTCCTCGCTCTTCACGACGATCGTCTTATTTGGCTCGTATGTTGTCACTGTACCGGCCGAATAAGTCGTGTTCGTCTCAGTCGTGGTTGTTCCGGTCACCGGATTGGTTTTGGTTGTTTCTGTCGTTGTGCTCGATTGCGCGAATGCGATCGGTGCGATCATCGCGCAAGCGAGTGTCATAATGCTCTTTTTCATTCTTTCCTTCCTTTGGTTGTTTCCGTCCCGCTTCCATCACGGGCCGCAGCCGCATGAGTTACGCGGC
>JALYUC010000220.1 GCA_030853965.1 Verrucomicrobiota bacterium
CGCTGATCGCATTGTAGGGACTGTTGTCGCCGCCGGTCTCGTTGATTGGCAATAGCTGGACGAGCTTGAAACCGGATTCAGCCACCCAATCGATAAACTCGCGCAACGCCACGACGTCGCCGACTCCAAGATCATTCTCGCTGCGCAGCGCAAACAGCGGCACGAGTACACCAGCGATCGGTTTTTTCGGCGAAAGCTCCATTGAAATCGCTCAGCCCCTTTGCACCTGCCAGTCTTCGACCAGTTCGTTCGGGATTTCTTTCAGGAATCGCGAGGGTCGCTGGAAGATGTCGCCGAACCCGGCGTTCAACCGCATGTGCGGATAAGCAAGATAAAGTTCATCGCGTGCTCGCGTAATCGCTACGTAAAACAAGCGCCGCTCTTCTTCGAGCGCGTCGCGCGTCGTGAGCGAGCGGCTGCTCGGGAACATTCCATCAGTTAGCCAAATAATGAAGACCGTGTGAAACTCGAGACCTTTGGCTTGATGAACTGAAGAGAGATTGACCGCCTCTTTATCGGCGGTCTGGTTCGGCGCAGCTTCTGCATCGACATTGCTAATAAGGGCGAGCTGCGCGAGGAATTCGTTCAAGTCCTTGAATTGTCGGGCAAAAGCAGCCAGTTGGTTTAAATCTTCCCGGCGCAGCTCGTAGTTGGTGAAGGTCACCTTCGCGTAATCGTCATAGATCGCTTCCACCACTGACGTGATCATTTCTGAAGGCGGATTCGGCTGACCGCCGGGCGCGATCTCGTCCAGCGTGTGCGCGAGTTGTTCCCAGGACTTTTTTGATTTCGCGGTCACACGCAATGCACGCAAGCGTTCACTCCAGGATGTGATTTCGCCGCGCTCGCTCAACGATTTGTCCCAGGCATTCCACAAATTCTCGGCGCTGCGATTGCCGATGCCGGGCAGCAATTTCACCATGCGCTTGAACGCAACTTCATCGCGCGGATTCGCCACGATGCGCAAAAACGCGGTCACATCTTTGATGTGCGCCTGTTCGAAAAACCGGACGCCGCTGGTGATTTGATAAGGAATGCCACGTCGTGAAAGCTCCAGTTGCAATTCGATCGCGTGATAATGCGCACGATAAAGCACGGCGATGTCGCTAAGATCGACGTCTTCATCGCGCAGTTCGAGAATCCGCTGCGCGACGAACTGCGCTTGTTCGGCTCCATCGTTCAGCGCGACAACCGCCGGCTTGACTGCGTTCGATTCGCGCGTTGGCGCGAGGTTTTTGCGAAACTGTTCGACATTGGCCGTAATGGCCGCGTTCGCGACGTCGAGGATTTCCGGCACGCTCCGGTAGTTCATCTCGATCTTGAACACCTGCGCGTCGGGATAACGTTTCGGAAATTCGAGAATGTTTTTGAAATTTGCGCCGCGCCACGAATAGATCGACTGCGCATCATCGCCCACAACCATGACGTTGCGATGATCGCGCGCCAGGGTGTCGATCAAATCCGCCTGGATCTTGTTCGTGTCCTGATATTCGTCGACCAGGACGAACTGAAATTGGCGGCGGTAGATTTCCGCAATCCGCTCGTGCTGTTGCAACATCGACAATGTCTTTTCAAGCAGGTCGTCGAAATCCATCGAGTTCGTCGACTTCTTCTTTTTCTCGTAACGCGCGTGCACGTCCTTGATTTTGTCGAGCAACGGCAGGAAATACGGAAACTTTTCCGCGAGCAATTCCTCCATCGGCGTTTCCGTGTTCACGACAAAGCTAAATATTTCCCCAAGCACATCGCCTTTCGGGAAACGGATCTCCTTCGGATCGATTCCCGCGTTCACGACCACGGTATTGATCAAATCTTTTTGATCTTCGCGGTCCATGATGCTGAAGCCGCTTGAATAACCGAGCGCGCTGCCATGTCGTCGCAGCATACGGTTGCCGATGGAGTGAAACGTGCCCCCCCAAATGCCGCTGGCATCGAGCGGCAACAAATTCGCCACGCGATCGAGCATTTGGCGCGCAGCTTTATTCGTGAAGGTGAGCAACAAAATATTGCGTGAATCGATTCCGTTCTCGAGCAGGTAAGCGACGCGATAAGTGAGCGTGCGCGTCTTGCCCGAACCTGCGCCGGCAATGACCAACAGCGGCCCCGGCGAAGCCGTCACTGCGGCGAGCTGCTGCTCGTTCAGCTCGGCCGCGTAATCGATATGAATCGAGGTCGACGCCGGCGCGCGTTGCAGGGTGTATTGCCGCGACATGGCGGGGACAGCTACTTTAGGTTCTGGCCGGTTAACTTTTCGAACGCTTCGACATATTTAGCGGATGTTTTTTCGACGACTTCGCGTGGCAACTTGGGCGCGGGCGGAGTCTTGTCCCAATCGAGCGTCTCGAGATAGTCACGTACGAATTGTTTGTCGAAACTAGGCGGACTTTGTCCGACAACGTATTGATCCTTGGGCCAGAAACGCGATGAATCGGGCGTGAGACATTCGTCGATTAAGAGCAATGCCCCGTCGACGGTTCCAAATTCAAACTTTGTGTCGGCCACGATGATGCCGCGCTGCGATGCGTGATCACGTCCATGCGAATAGATTTCGAGACTGAGTTTTTTGACGCGATTGGCCGTCTCGTCGCCTAAGATTCGGCGGCATTCGTTCATGTCGATGTTTTCGTCGTGGCCTTCTTCCGCCTTCGTAGACGGGGTGAAGATTGGCTCCGGTAACTGCGAGGCGAGTTGCAAACCCGGCGGAAGTTTTATGCCGCAGACGCTTTGTGACTTTTGGTATTCCTTCCAACCGGAACCAGCGAGATAACCGCGCACGACACATTCCACCGCGAGCGGCTTCGTTTTCTTCACGATCATCGAACGACCGGCGAGCTGGTCGCGAAAGCCTTGCAGTTCTTTCGGAAACTTCTCGAAGTCCGCCGTGACGAAGTGATTGTCGATCTTGTCGAAGCGTTTGAACCAGAACGCAGACAGCTGATTTAACACCGCGCCTTTGTGCGGGATCGGGTCGGGCAAGATTACGTCGAAGGCCGAAAGCCGGTCGGTCACGACAAAAAGCAGGGTCTCGCCAAGATCAAAAACTTCACGGACCTTTCCACTGCGCAGTTTTTTTATTCCGGGAAGATCGACAATCGATTGTGGAGCGCTCGCCATAAGTGCAACATCATTAGCCCATGGCTGGAATCGTCGTCAAACCGCGCGCTCGCATTTTGCATGGGCACGATTGGGTTTTCTCGAGCGAAGTCCTGAAGGTTTTCGGGAAACCCGCGGACGGCGATGTGATTTCGCTAAAGGACGGCAAAGATCATTTGATTGGCAGTGCGATCTACAATTCGAAATCGCAAATCGTGGCGCGGCGGTTTTCGCACAGAAAGCAAGATCTCGATCTGGATTTCTTCAAACGGCGGATCTGGCAAGCGGCTGAATACCGGACACGCCGCAAGATCGACAATCAACTTTGCCGTGTCGTCTGGAGCGAAAGCGACGGATTACCCGGCGTGATCATCGATCGCTTCGGCGATCATTTCGTTTTGCAAACGCTTACCCTTGCGATGGACATGCACAAAGGCTTGATCGCAAATGCGATCGTCGACCTTTTCGGCGCGGTCACGATCATCGAGCGAAACGACGCGCCGGTCAGGAAAGCAGAAGGCCTCGAATTGCACAACAGCGTCCTACGCGGCGACAACGTGACTGAAATCAAAATCGACATCGATGGTGTAAAGTTCGATGTCGATCTTCTACACGGACACAAGACCGGGTTCTACCTCGATCAGCGAGCGAACTATGGAGTAGTAGCGCAACAAGCGAACGGTCGCCGCGTCCTCGATTGCTTCACCAACCAGGGAGCGTTTGGGCTAATGTGTGCACGCGCAGGGGCAGCGGCGGTGATCGGGGTGGAAGAAAGCTCTCGGAATATTTTGGCTGCACGAAGCAACGCTGAGCAAAACGAGTTATCTGTGATGTGGATCGAGGAGGACGTGTTTCAGTTTCTGCGCAGCGCGGAGAAATCAAAAGCTGAGTTTGATCTTGTCATTCTAGATCCGCCATCGTTTACGAAAGTGAAAGGCGGATTACGCGATGCATTACGCGGCCACCGCGAGCTTCACGTGCGCGCTTTCAAACTTCTGTCGAAGGACGGCTTGCTGGCAACTTTCTCATGCTCGCATCACGTGAGTGAAGCGGCGTTTGCGCAAACGATTGCCGATGCACTTGTCGATGCGCGGCGATCGGCCAGAAAACTGCGACGCTTCGAGCAAGCGCTCGATCATCCGGTGCTCCCGACGTTGCCGGAGACGGAATATTTCAAAGGTTTTCTGCTTGAGATGATGCCCGGGCGGTGATTTGTGCCCCCAATTGGGTCGAAAAATTCTCTCGGGAAAAATCTGGAATTCTGCAAGGGCGTAACTAATGTGCCGTCAGCGGCAAATTAGACGCCAACAAAAATTACGGCGCGCCGAATGCGAAAGTTTGTCATGCCAGAAAAAATCCGACCGATCGAACAAATGCTGGAATTGAGCGAAGACTCTATCTCGGCCGAGCATCTCGACACACAAGTGCAGAAGGCGCAGGAGCAATTGCTGCAGCTCAAGCGCCAACAGGAACAAATTGAAAAACAGAAGCGCGAGCTAGAGGAACTGAGCCGGAAACAGGAGGAATTGGAACGCGGCCGCGCCGACATGACCGATAAGCTGGCGCGTTCGCTGGTGGTATTGGAACGGGAAGCCTATGAGACGCAAAAGAAACTCGAGCAACTGCGCGCTTCGCGAGAAAGTTTCGGACAACATCTGGAACTGATCGAAGCGATCGATCCGAAGGGCTGGAACCCGGCCGATCTGCATAAGGAATTGAGCCGCGCTTTAAGCACGGTGGAGGACGCGCGCACGGAATTCAGTCAGCAACGTAGCCGGCTTCAGGCCGAAGACGCCAGCGGGGATGTGGGATTGCCCGAGGCGGCGCGGGATGTGTCCGACCTGCTCGATGAGGGCCACGGGTTCGGCCACTGGGTGCAAATCGGGTTCGCGCTCACTTTGCCACTTATTATTTTTGGTTTTATCGCGCTGCTTCTCTTTTTCTGGATGGCGGGCAAAATCCAGTGATGCTGCATGCTTCGTCGCGCGAATAAACCGAGTACCGCGCTCGATCACAGCAAGGAAAACCTTGCGCGTCAGGAATCGGAGCTGCGCGATCAAGTGGAAAAGCTCGAGCGCATGATTGCGGACGCGCCGCGAGTCGCGGAGGAGAAAACGCGCCAGCAGCGCGAAGAATTGCTGATGCGCGCGGGGGAGGAGCGCACCCGATTGGATGTGTCAGTAGCGTTGCAGGATAAACGCTATGGTGAAACGGGCGGAAGTGGACGGCGACCCGGTTCGATGCGCAAACAGCGGCGCGAAGGCCGGATCATCTTTCTCGTCTTGCTCATTACGCTCGCCGGCGCGGTTATCTGGCTTTTGAGACATCTGCAAATTTTTTGACCGGCAACCTATGAGCGAGACAACCGAACTCAATGTCGCCTACGTGGCGCAATTGGCCCGCTTGAATTTGACGGACGAGGAAACGCAGCTTTTTCAAAAACAACTCGGCGAAGTTTTGAAATACGCCGATAAACTTCGGGAAGTGGACGTCAGCCGCGTCGAAGCCTCGGCGCATGCCATCCCGGTCTTCAACGTGTTCCGCGAAGACGAGCCACGCGATTGGTTCACGGCTGAGGAAGCGCTGAGCAATGCTCCGCGCAAAGCAAACAATCTGTTCATCGTCACAAAAGTCGTCGAATGAGCCGGGCTGATCTCCCGGCGTTGAACATCGCCGACCTGCAAGCTCTGCTTCGCCGCCGGGAGGTGTCGCCACGCGAAGTGCTAGAGGCGTTGCGTGCGCGGATTCAAGATGTCGATCCAAAGATCGACGCCTATCTTTCGACGGACTTCGACGCGGCCGCCAAAGAAGCGGAAAAGGCCGATGTCGATCTTCCACTCGGCGGCGTGCCGATTGCAATCAAAGATATCATTAGTGTGGCGGGGCAACCGTGCACCTGCGCCTCGAAGATTTTGCAAAATTATCGCGCCACCTACGATGCAACCGTCATCCGAAATTTGCGCGCGGCCGGTGCGATTCCGTTCGGCAAAATGAACATGGACGAGTTCGCGATGGGTTCTTCCACGGAAAACTCGAGCGTGAAATTAACTCACAACCCCTGGGATTTGTCGCGCGTGCCGGGTGGATCGAGCGGCGGGGGCGCCGCCGCAGTTGCCGCCGATGAAGCATTCGGCGCTCTTGGCACTGATACCGGAGGTTCGATTCGCCAACCGGCCGCCATTTCGGGCGTTGTCGGCGTCAAACCAACTTATGGTCGCGTTTCACGATTTGGTGTCGTGGCCTTTGCTTCGTCGCTCGATCAAGTCGGGCCTCTGACGAAGACGGTGCGCGACGCCGCGATGATCATGAAGGCGATGGCGGGCCACGATCCGCAAGACACGACCTGCCTGAATGAACCGGTGCCTGATTATGTCGCGGCACTCGAAGACGATTTGCGCGGCGTTAAGCTCGGTTTGCCTAAGGAATATATGATCGAAGGGATCGATCCGCAGGTGAAAGCGGCAGTCGACGCCGCGGTAAAACATTTTGCCTCGCTCGGGGTGGAAATTGTCGATGTTAGCTTGCCGCACACGGATTACGCGATTGCGGTTTACTACATTCTCGCCACGGCCGAGGCGTCGGCCAATCTGGCACGCTTCGATGGAGTTCGATATGGACATCGCGCGGAAAATCCGCGCGATTTATTCGATCATTACGGGCGCACGCGTGAGGAGGGTTTTGGCGCAGAAGTGAAGCGCCGAATTATTCTCGGAACTTACGTTCTGAGCTCGGGTTATTACGACGCATATTATCTACGAGCACAAAAAGTGCGCGAATTGATCCGGCAGGATTTCGCAAACGCGTTCCACAAAGTCGATGCGCTGATTTCACCTACTTCGCCGGTTCCGGCGTTCAAACTCGGTGAGCGGACGGCCGATCCGTTGCAAATGTATCTCGCCGAT
>JALYUC010000001.1 GCA_030853965.1 Verrucomicrobiota bacterium
CGAAGACGGCCACGTCTGGTTTAACGATGTCGATCTTGTCCGTTGCCGGGATCGACAATTGCGCACGTTCCGCGGCCAGCGCATTTCAATGATCTTTCAGGATCCGATGACCTCGTTGAATCCGTTCATGCGCATCGGACGTCAGGTGATCGAGCCGCTGATGATTCACAAACGCAAAGAGGTTTCGCGTCGGGAAATTTGGCAGCTCGGTCTCGAGGCGTTGCAGGAAGTTGGAATTCCAGATGCGAAAGAACGCATGCGCTCGCATGCTCACGAATTGTCCGGCGGAATGCGGCAGCGCGTCATGATCGCGATGGCGTTGATCGCCGGACCGCAGTTGCTTATCGCGGACGAGCCCACGACCGCGCTTGATGTCACGGTGCAGGCGCAGATTCTCGAACTGATCCGTAATTTGCAACGCGAGCTCGGCACTGCCGTCATTCTCATCACACACGACATCGGCATTGTCTCCGGTTTTTGCGATCGGGTCTTGATCATGTATGCCGGTCGCGTGGTCGAATCAGGATCGACATCGAAAATTTTCTACGCACCAAAACATCCTTATACTCAAGCGCTGCACCGCTCGATCCCAGCGTTGCACAAAAAAGGCGAGAAGCTCTATACCATTCCGGGGGTGCCGCCCGATCTTTCAACGCCGATTCGCGGCTGTCCGTTCGCGCCGCGCTGCGAGTACGCGCAGGAAAAATGCGTTACTTCTGAAATCGCGCTCAAGGATGTCGCATCGAATCATCAATCGGCATGCCTGCGCGTTCAGCTCGGTGAAATCGATCTCGCGCCGGTAAATTCTGCTGTCGCCGCAAGCTAAATCGCGTATTTTTTTACGTGATTCAATTGCCCAAACGACCGCAAAGATCGTCCAGTGGGATGTTGATCTTCTGCGCGTTCGTTTTCATCGCCCTGGCCGGAGTCGCGATGTTCTTGAATCATGCCGGTGCGCAAAAAAAGGATGAACCGGCTCCTCCACCCACATCTATGAATACTCCATCAACCAGTAACGAGAAGGCGAAATCCGACGAAGAATTGCGGAACAAGCTGACGCCCGAGCAGTACCACATCACCCAGCAGTGCGGGACCGAGCCAGCGTTTCGCAACGAATATTGGGACAACCATCGCGCTGGAATTTATGTCGATGTTGTCAGCGGCGAGGCGCTCTTCACTTCGCTCGACAAGTTCGACAGCGGCACGGGCTGGCCTAGTTTCACCAAACCGATTGCGAAAGAACACGTCGCCGAAAAGTCGGACGGCACACTCGGGATGGCACGCACGGAAGTTCGCTCGAGCAAAAGCGATGCGCATCTCGGTCACCTCTTCGATGATGGGCCGGCGCCGACCCGGCAACGTTACTGCATCAATTCCGCCGCGCTGCGATTCATCCCAGTCGAAAAATTGAAGGAGGAAGGTTACGCCGAGTATCTCCCGCTCTTCGAGAAAAAGAAGTGACGAGAAGGGCGGTTTTTTGCTTCACTTGCGGTAGCAATGGCCGAGACGAGCACCACCAGGGTCATAAGCGAAGACACGTCGCGCATCAGCACCTACGTCGGCGTTATCGTGGCGGTGGTGCTGATTTCGGGAGCGATTTGCTTCTTTCTCATTGCGCGCGCCAAAACCAAGGAAGTTACCGGCTTTGATCCCAACAGACCGGTGCCGAGCGATGTCCTGCTGCGAAAGCGGTTGAAGCCCGACCAGTATCACGTCACGCGTGAGAACGGCACTGAAACGGCATTCCGCAACGAATTCTGGAACAACATGCGCGTTGGGATTTACGTCGATGTTATCACCGGCGAACCGCTTTTCACTTCGCTCGATAAGTTTGATGGCGCCACCGGTCGCCCTACTTTCACGAAACCGATCTCGAAAGATTCAATTGCGGAAAAGGTGGATTCTTCGCATGACATGCAGCGGACAGAAGTGCGCGCGAAGCGGAGCGATGCGCATCTCGGTCACTTGTTCCCCGATCCGATGTCGCCGACTGGTCAGCGCTACGCGGTCAATTCCGCTGCTTTCCGTTTCATCCCCATCGAAAGAATGCAGGAAGAGGATTACGGCAAGTATCTCCCGCTGCTCGAGAACAAGAAATAAATTTGTTTGTAGGGGAAGCTGTTAGCTTCCCATGGGAGGACAACGTCGTCTCCTACAGAATCCAATTGTGAATAATGACCGCCGCGTTTCTTGAACTCGAAAATTTAGAGACCCATTTTCCCGTCGAGACGGGATTCATATTAAAGCGCCGTCGCGGTGCCGTCCGCGCGGTCGATGGCGTGCAATTGTCGATCCAACACGGAGAAGTTCTCGGGCTTGTCGGCGAATCGGGGTGCGGCAAATCGACCCTCGGTCGGACCATTCTCCAATTAATTCCGCCGACTGCCGGCACGGTCGTCCTCGAAGGACGCCACCTCAATCGGCTAGATCGACAATCGCTGCGTCGCGCGCGCGCCGATTTTCAAATGATTTTCCAGGACCCGTACGCGTCGCTCAATCCGCGCATGACTGTGTTTGAGACGCTGGCCGAGGCGATTCGCAGCCATAAGAAAGTCCCACGACGCGAATTACGGACGCGAGTGACTTTGTTAATGCAAAAAGTCGGACTGCTCCCGCATTCGCTGAACAAATATCCGCACGAATTTTCCGGCGGTCAGCGTCAACGCATCGCAATTGCGCGCGCGCTTGCCGTCGAACCGAAGTTGATTATCGCCGATGAACCGGTCTCGGCCCTCGACGTATCGATCCAGGCCCAGATCATTAATCTGCTCGCGCAGCTACGGCGCGAAATGAACCTGACGATTATTTTCATTTCACACGATCTCTCCGTCGTGAAACACCTTTCCGATCGAATCGCCGTGATGTATCTCGGCAAGATTGTCGAGCTCGGCACGCCGCAAGAAGTTTTAGAAAAACCGTTACATCCCTACACCAAAGCGCTCGTCAGCGCGGTGCCGATTGTCGATCCAACCCGCGAGCGTTCGCGCAAGCGCATCGTCTTGCCGGGCGATCCGCCGTCGCCGATGAATGTCCCAATCGGTTGCAGATTTCATCCGCGCTGCCCATACATGATCGAAACGTGCAAAGAACGAATCCCTCCACTCGACGATTGGGGAGAGAAGCATTTCGCCGCCTGCATCCGCGTCGCGGAGATCAAAAAAGAAATTTAATAAGGAAAAGAGGAAAGCAGGAAACAGCGTTTCTTTCCTTTTCCTTTTTTCCTGCTTTCCTGATTCGTCTCATTTCTTTCCATGTCGATCTTGCGAAAAGGTCCCGCCAAATCGCACGAAACTTCCGCGCTTATCGCCGGCATCGCCGCCTTTTCTACCTGGGGGCTGATTCCGGTTTACTGGAAGCTCCTCAACCGCGTTTCGGCCCCTGAAATCCTCGCGCACCGATTTGTCTGGACGAGTTTGTTTCTGATCGGGCTATTGACGTGGCAAGGTCGCTGGCCAGAAGTGAAAGCAGTTGTGCGCTCGCGCCGCGCGACGCTTTTTTGTTTGGCCGCGGGCCTCGCCGTGGCGACCAATTGGTTTTTCTTTATCTTCGCGGTCAACATTGGACGCGTCATCGAGACCAGTCTCGGCTATTTCATGACGCCGCTCGTAAACGTTCTCTTCGGTGCCATCTTTTTGCGCGAACGTCTCACACGATTGCAAATCATCTCCGTCTTGGTCGCCACCGTCGGGGTTCTCTATCTCACATTTGGTTACGGTCGTTTCCCGTGGATAGCCGTCACGCTCTGCACCACGTTCGGGCTTTATGGATTGCTGCGCAAAAAATCGGGTACCGCCTCCATTCCAGGATTATTTTTAGAGACGATCATGCTCGTGCCGGCCGCGTTGGCGTATTTGGTTCTCTTGAAGGTGAGCGGCCGCCTCCTCTTTGATCGCAGCGGTTGGCTATTGTCGATCTTGCTGATCAGCACCGGCGTTGTCACCGCGGTGCCATTATTCTGGTTTGGTTACGCCGCGCGTTACCTCCGCCTGACGACAGTCGGCTTCCTGCAATATCTCGCGCCCACCGGCTCATTCTTTCTCGGCGTCTTTCTCTATCACGAACCATTCACGCGCGGTCATCTCATCACCTTCAGCCTGATCTGGATCGCCCTCGCCATCTTTACATTCGAGGCCGTCGCGCGTTGGCGATCAAGCCGGGTTCGGCAAGCACTCGAAGAAGTAGTCTGCGAGCCTGTCTAACTGTAGCGGCGCTCTATGAGCGTCGCATTAATTCGACCGACGGTCATAGACCGCCGCTACAACTACAGGCGCTTCGTTGAAAGACGCTCGCCGTGCTTTAGATTCCCGGTGCAAGAATGAACAGAGAGAACTTCGAGTATGCGATTGAGAATACGCAGGTGATCCTTGCGCCCGACCAACAAATCGCGACCTTCGGCAGCACCAGTTTCAATTTCTATCTCATCTCTGAGTTGATGGATCGCGTCGATCAGGTCCGGGTGCGGAACGGAAAAATCCACGCCGAACGGCCGCAGATTCTAACCCCCGAACATTACACGCGCCTTTTGCTCGAAGGTTTCGGCGAGAAAGCACAGCAATATGTCGATCAACTGCGCGAACGCATGAACAACATCGCGGTCCTGCGTTACGGCTTTCAATTCCGCAAAACCGACATGACCGAAGAAACGCTGCGCGACTCGATGGATGCAGTTATCACCCGCACGAAACGTAACGTGGAAAACGCAAACGAACCGCTCAGCGCCGTCATTCAAGGCGTGGATGACGCCTGGGAAGTTTGCCTGCTCAAGTTCACTATCGACATGATCGAACGCTCCTCTGGCGGAAACCTCGGCGACTTTCGCAAGCGCGGATTGATCTAATCTGCGGAACGCGGTTACAGTTTGCGATATCGCCGCATCAGTTTGAAGAAGCGGAGCGTGTCGCGCACTGGATGGATGCTGCTGACCTCGTCGGAGTAAACGGTGCTTATTGGCACTGATTCGATGCGGAAACCTTTGCGGCTGGCGACTATGAGCATTTCGGTTTCGTAATCGAAACGGTCGGTGCCGCCGAGCAGTTCCGGAATGAGATGTCGATGTAACATCCGGAAGCCGCATTGGGTGTCAGGGATGTTCTGCCCGCAGACGCGACTGATCCTGTTGCTCATGTAACGATTAATAATGCGGCGAAGAAGCGGCATCGACTTGGTGTTTTTCATCCGGTTGCCGAGCAGAAGCGAGGCGCCATCGACCAACGCGGCACTAACAAAATTCTCGATTTCCTCGGGACGGTGCTGGCCGTCGGCATCGAGAATAAAGACCCAGGTAAATTGTCGATCGAACCAGTGGCGCAACCCGGTTTTGATCGCTTCGCCTTTGCCGCGATTCTGTGGATGAATGATCACCTCTGCGCCGGCTTCACGCGCATGCTCGGTGGTTTTGTCGCGTGATCCATCATCGACGACCAGAACGTGATCGAGACGTTGTCGGGTCCGGCGCACGACATCGCCGATATGTTTTTGTTCCTGATAGGCCGGGATGACCGCGGCGATTAATTGTCGATCTTGCGAGCGCGGCGCGGCCTTCTCCATCGTCAGCGGACGACCGGATGAAAGTCGGCCGCGTGATAGGAGCTGCGCACGAGTGGACCGGAAGCGACATGCTCGAAGCCCTTCGCACGGGCAATTTCGCCGTAAGCCTCGAACCGTGCGGGGGTAACGAACTCAACCACCGGCAAATGCTTCGGCGTCGGCCGCAAATACTGACCCATTGTCAGCACTTGGCAGCCAACCGCACGTAAATCATCCATCGTTTGGAAAAGCTCCGACTCGGTTTCGCCCAGCCCGAGCATGACGCCGCTTTTCGTTACCGTCCTGGGCGATAACCTCTTCGCGCGACGCAGCACTTGAAGTGATGTCCGATATTTCGCGCGCGAGCGTACGACCGGTGTGAGGCGCTCGACGGTTTCCATGTTGTGATTGTAAATATCCGGGCCGGCATCCAACACGATCTGGATGCAGCAATCCTGTGCATGAAAATCGGGAACGAGCACTTCGACAATGACCGACGGATCCATTTCCCGGATGGCGGCGATGACGCGGGCGAAATGATTGGCGCCACCATCTTTCAAATCGTCGCGCGCCACCGCGGTGATAACGACATGTTTCAATTTCATGCGGCGCACTGCTTCGGCGACGCGCTGCGGCTCGTCTTCCTCCAGCGCAAATGGCTTGGCGGTTGTAACCGCGCAAAATCCACAGGCGCGCGTGCAACGGTCTCCGGCGATCATCATTGTGGCTGTGCCCTGGCTCCAGCACTCCCAGCGATTCGGGCATTGCGCGCTTTCGCAAACGGTGTGCAGGCGAAGATCGGAAATGAGCGCTTTGGTAGAAAAGAAAACCGGATTCGACGGCAAGCGGACCTTGATCCAGGGCGGCTTCTGCGACTGGTGGAGAGCCGGGTCGATTTTCGCGCAGGACATCGAAGTCAAAATTACCGAGCGCAAGATTGAAAAGCAAACCGTTGTAGCTGCCGCTGTCCTCAGCGTCAGAATCGCCGCGGAAATCAGTTCTGCCGCGAGAGACGGCGGCAGCTACAACTTCGTTCTGCCCGATAGAGCTTGATAAAGCGTCAGCTCATCCGCGGACTCTAATCCCCCACCCGCCGGCAAACCGTGCGCGATGCGCGTCAGATTCGGGCCATTGTTCTTCAAAAGATCGACAAGGTAATTTGTGGTGGCTTCGCCTTCGACATCGGCGGCAAGGGCAAAAATAATTTCGGAAAACTTTTCTTTTTCGACGCGCTCGAGTAACTGCTTGATCCGCAAATCTTCCGGTCCAACGTGATCGAGCGGCGAAATACGGCCACCTAACGAGTGGTATCGCCCTCGAAAGGCGCTTGTTTTTTCCAGCGGAAGAATATCGGTCGGCTGTTCAACGATGCAGAGCAGATCAACCGCACGCGATGTATCGGCGCAGATTTCGCACAGTTC